>CAJYLT010000030.1 GCA_913775795.1 uncultured Sphingomonas sp.
CGGGACCACGGCGGTGGGGCAGGGTCTCGACGCGGATCACGCGGACGACGCCGTGGCATGGGAAGGCAAGCACCGACCCCACGCGGACGCACGCATGCGCGCGGTCGATCCGCCGCCCGTCGAGGCGGAGCGTTCCAGCCTCCGCGATCGCCTGCGCGGCGCTCCGCGTCTTGGCAAAGCGCGTGTACCACAGGAACAGGTCCAGACGCTGGCCATCACCCACCGCGAAGGTCCAGTCCGGCAAGCGCGGCAAAGGCGTTGCCCGGGCGCGGCTTGGCCGCCGCCGCCGCCTCCCGCCGCCGCGGCCGCCCGCGCCACGTCCAGGCGGGTGCCTCGCCGTCGCACGCATTGTGATGGAAGCCGAGCATCGCCATCAGCCGCGCGAAGGTTGCCGGGGCCAGCCCGATCGAGGTGGCGAGCGCGGGATCTGGCACGAACGGCTTGCGCCCCTGCCGCGCATCGTGCGCCGCGCGCGCGATCCGCTCGACCAGATCGACGCGGACGAACTGACCGCCGATCCGGCGAAAACCGGGGGCGGGGTGGGCAAGGACGGTCGCGCCCACCGGCGGCGGCGCGCCCGGCGGCAACGCCCCGCGCGCGGCGGACAGCGCCCGGCGCCAGCGCGTCGGCTCGGGCTTCAGCAGCCTCGGATCGAACACATCGAGCGTGCCGATGACGATCCCCGCGCGCCGCAGCCAGCGCCGCGGTCCCGGCTCCAGATGGTCGAGCGACGTGGACAGCGATTCGCGCGGCGCGATCCCGCCGGCATCGGCGAGCGCGGCGATGAAGGCGCGCAGCACCCCCGGCGCCTCGGGATCACGCACCGCGCCGTCTAGGACGACGAGCGCGGGGACGTGCCGCCGGACCTGCGCCTCCACCCACGTCGCGATCCGCGCCCGGGCCTTGTCGCGAAGCAGGCGGTCGAGGCAGTCGAGCGAGCGGTCGAGCACGATCTGCGGCCGGGTGAGCACGGGGCCGGGTTCGAGCCGCGCGACCATATGGCCCTGCCAGACGACGACCGGCGCATCCGCACCGAGCGACAGCGCCTCGTCCGGCGCGTCGATCAGCGCGCCGCCGCGTTTCGCGAACTCGCCCGACAGATGCTTCTCCGCCGCCGACAAGAGCAGCCGCTTGTCCGCTGCCTTCGCCTCCGGCGCAACGCGGAAGCGGAAGCCGTCGATGCGGCCGAGTTCATGCTCCTCGACCGTCACCTCGCCCTCCGGCCCGACGACGACGGGCAAATGGCCCGCGCCCGCGCCGATCTGGCGAAGGAGCGCCGTGGTGCGCTTGTCGACGAACCGCTGCGTCAGACTCGCATGGAGCGCGTCGGACAGCCGCTCTTCCAGCTCGCGCGTTCGGCCCGCCCAGTGCGCGGGGTCTTCGAGCCAGTCGCTGCGATGCGCGATATAGGCCCAGCTTCGCGCAGCCGCGATGCGGCCCGCCAGCGTCTCGACATCGCCATCGAGCCGGTCGAGCCGCGCGATCTCATCGGCGAACCACTGGTGCGGCAAATGGCCGCGCCCCTCCGACAGATGCTGGAATACGCGGCCCACGAAGCGGGCGTGTGGATCGACGCCGAGCTTCCGGAAATCGGGCAACCCGCACGCCGCCCACAACCGCCGCAGGATCACCGGATGCCGCGCGCGCGACCGGACCCAATCCTCCTCGGCCAGCTTCTTGAGCACCGCCAGGTCCACCGCCTGCGGTGCGGCGCGCAGCACCGGATCATGCGGCTTGCGCTCGAGGCTGTCGATCAGCGCGTCCAATGAGGCGAAATCGGGCGACCCCTCGCGCCAGTAAAGGTGGCTGAGCGGCGGGACCTGATGCTCCTCGATCGCCAGCACTTCCTCGGGCGCGAAAGCGCCGGGCCCGTCGTCGACCAGCGCGCCGAACGTGCCGTCGCGCTGATGCCGTCCCGCGCGGCCGGCGATCTGCGCCATCTCGGCCACCGTCAGCCGGCGGCGGCGATGGCCGTCGAACTTGTGCAGCCCCGCGAACGCGACGTGCGCGACGTCCATGTTCAGCCCCATGCCGATCGCATCGGTGGCGACGAGATAGTCGACCTCGCCCGCCTGGAACATCGCGACCTGCGCATTGCGGGTGCGTGGGGAAAGCGCCCCCATCACCACCGCCGCGCCGCCGCGCAGCCGGCGGATCGCCTCGGCCACGGCGTAGACTTCCTCGGCGGAGAACGCGACGATCGCCGACCTTTTGGGCAGACGCGACAGTTTCCGCGCGCCGGCATAGGTCAAGGTCGAAAAGCGCGGGCGGCCGATGATCTCGGCGTCGGGAACCAGTGCCTTGAGCATCGGGCGCAGCGAATTGGAGCCGAGGATCATCGTCTCGGCATAGCCGCGCGCGTGGAGCAGCCGGTCGGTGAAGACATGTCCGCGCTCGGGATCGGCGCCCAATTGCGCCTCGTCGATCCCGACGAACGCCGCCTCGCGCTCGATGCCGGTCGTCTTGGCCGCATTACCGCTCAGCAGCGGCATCGATTCGACGGTGCAGAGGAACCACTTGGCTTGAGGCGGGACGATCCGCTCCTCGCCGGTGACGAGTGCCACCTGATGCTCGCCCTTCACCTTGACGACGCGGTCATAGACCTCGCGAGCGAGCAGGCGGAGCGGGAAGCCCATGATGCCGCTGGCGTGGCCCATCATCCGCTCGACCGCGAGATGGGTCTTGCCCGTGTTGGTCGGTCCCAGCACTGCCGTGACCGGGCTACGCGCGAACTGCGTCATGGTGCCCCGAACATCGGACGCCGCGGCACCATGCGCAAGTGTCTAGATCAAGCCGATCGGCTTACCGGACGCAGGCTCAACGAACGCGCGGGCCGCCATAGGGCAGCGGCGGCGGCGGGCGGCGATCGCGGCGGGGCAGCTGCGCCTGATACGCATGGCCGCAATGGTCGACGCAATACGGGAAGCCGGGGTTCACCTTGTCGCCGCAGAAGTGGAAGTCCGGCTCACCCGGATGCCCGATCGGCCATTTGCAGACGCGATCGTTGAGGTCGAGCAGGCTGGTCTTTCCCGCAATCGCCTCCGACGGACGTGCGGGGACGAGGCGGCGGGGCGGGGCCGGCGTGCTGGGGGGCGCCTGCTCGCCCGGGTTCTGGCGCACGAAGCCGCCGGGACCGACCGAGCGCAGCTCGGGCTGGCGCGGCACCGGCGCGGTCGGCGTGGTCGAGGGGATCGCGGGGCCTTCGCCGAACACGTCCTCTTCCTCGTCCTCGTCGGTGGCCTCGACCGGCGCGGGGACGGGCGGGGGCGGCGCGGCGACGGGCGGTTGCGGCTTGGGGGCGGGCGCCGCTGCCTTCGGAGCTTCGGCGACCGGCGCGGGCTTCTCGGCGGCGGGTTCAGCGGGGGCGGCGGCGTTCGCCTTCACGGGCGACGGGCGCGGCTTCAGTCCAAGGCGATGCGCCTTGCCGATCACCGCGTTGCGGCTGATCCCGCCGAGCTCCTCGGCGATCTGGCTCGCGGTCATGCCCGATTCCCACATCCGGGTCAGCGTACCAATGCGTTCCTCGGTCCAGCTCATGCGCGTCGTCTTCCCAATACAGATCGCCTGCATGTCGCCTTGCAGGCCCCGGCGCCAGCGACTAGTCGCCTGTGCCATGGCCAGCGAACCCCGGGCTGTTCAGCCCATGCCCACCGACGACATGCTGCCCCCGCCCGGCGCGCCGGTGATTCGGAGCGTCAACTGGGGGGGCTTGAAGGCGCTCTATGTGAAGGAGGTGCGCCGGTTCTTCAAGGTGCAGCTCCAGACGATCTGGGCGCCCGCCGTGACGACGCTGCTCTATCTCGTCATCTTCACCGTGGCGCTCGGCGGATCGGGGCGGACGGTGATGGGGATGCCCTTCGTCAGCTTCATCGCGCCAGGCCTCATCGTGATGGGGATGCTCCAGAACAGCTTTGCCAATGCCAGCTTCTCGCTGCTCGTCGGCAAGATCCAGGGCACCATCGTCGATTACCTGATGCCGCCCCTGTCCACCGGCGAGCTGCTGGCGGCGCTGGTCGGCGCGTCGGTCACGCGCGCGGTGCTGGTCGGCGGCGCGGTGTGGCTGGCGATGGCGGTGTGGGGCGTTGACGTGTGGCCGCGCCATCCGCTGTCGATCCTGTGGTTCGGCCTGTTCGGGGCGGCGATGCTGGCGCTGGCGGGCGTCATGACGTCGATGTGGGCGGAAAAGTTCGACCACGCCGCCGCCGTCACCAACTTCGTGATCGCGCCGCTGTCGCTGCTCTCGGGCACCTTCTATTCGGTCGAGGCGCTGAGCCCCACCTTCCGTGCGATCAGCCACGCCAACCCGTTTTTCTACATCATCTCCGGCTTCCGCTACGGGTTCCTCGAGCGGGCGGATTCGAACATCGTCGTCGGCGGCGGGGTGCTGCTGGCGGTCGACGTGGCGCTGGCGCTCGCCTGCTACGTGCTCCTGCGCTGCGGGTGGCGGATCAAGAGTTGACCCCCCACCACCCCCGGTCGTAGAGCAGCATCCAGGGCGGCCGGTGGTCGCCCTTTCGCGTTTCTCACGTCAGGAGTGATCCCATGTCGATGCCCGCGCTCATGCCCGTCTATCCGCGGTGCGAGGTGCGTCCGGTGCGAGGCGAGGGGTGCTACCTAATCGGCGAACGGGACGAGCGGTATCTCGACTTCGCGAGCGGCATCGCGGTCAACGCGCTCGGCCACGGCCACCCGCATCTGACCAAGGCGATCCAGGAGCAGACCGCGACGCTGATGCACGTCAGCAACCTCTATGGCTCGCCGCAGGGCGAGGCGCTGGCGCAGCGGATCGTCGACAACAGCTTTGCCGACACCGTGTTCTTCACCAATTCGGGCGCAGAGGCGGTCGAGTGCGCGATCAAGACCGCGCGCCGCTATCATCACGTCAACGGCAATCCGGAGCGGCACACGCTCATCACCTTCGACACTGCGTTCCACGGCCGCACGCTCGGCGCAATTTCGGCCACCAATCAGGCCAAGATGCGCGACGGGTTCGAGCCGCTGCTGCCCGGCTTCGCCTATGCGACGTTCAACGACCTTGAGGGGGCGCTGGCGCTGATCGACGGCAACACCGCCGGCTTCCTGGTCGAGCCGGTGCAGGGCGAGGGCGGCATCCGCCCCGCGTCGCCGGAGTTCCTCAAGGGCCTGCGCAAGGCGTGCGACGAGCACGGCCTGCTGCTCGTCCTCGACGAGGTGCAGTGCGGCTATGGCCGGACGGGCAAGTTCTGGGCGCATGAGCATTACGGCGTGAAGCCCGACATCGTCGCTTCGGCCAAGGGGATCGGCGGCGGCTTCCCGCTCGGCGCGTGCCTCGCGACCGAGGAAGCGGCCAAGGGCATGGTGTTCGGCACCCACGGGTCGACCTATGGCGGCAATCCGCTCGCCATGGCGGCGGGGCAGGCGATCCTCGACGTGATCCTCGAGGACGGGTTCCTCGACCATGTCGCCAAGATGGGCGAGCGCCTGCGCCAGAGCCTCGAGCAGTTGATCCCCAATCACGACCACTTGTTCGACAGCGTGCGCGGGCTGGGCCTGATGCTGGGCCTCAAGATCAAGGACCCGGCGGTGTGCCGCGATTTCGTCGCGCATTGCCGCGATCATCACGGGCTGCTGCTGGTGGCGGCGGGCGAGAACGTCGTCCGCATCCTGCCGCCCTTGGTGATCGAGGAGGCGCACATCGCCGAGGCGATCGAGAAGCTCTCCGAAGCAGCGCGCGCGTTCGTGCCGGTGAGCGAGGAATGAGCGCGCCGCGCCGGTTTCTGAACCTGTCGGACGCGGGGCCGGACGGCTGCGCCGCGATCCTCGCCGACGCGCTCGATCGCAAGCGCGCGCGGGCTGGGTGGACCAAGGGGCGCGCCGATGCCGATGCGCCGCTCGCCGGCCACGTCCTCGCGATGATCTTCGAGAAGAACTCCACACGTACGCGCGTCAGCTTCGACATGGCGATGCGCCAGCTCGGCGGGCAGGCGATGGTGATGGACGCCGGCTCGATGCAGCTTGGCCGCGGCGAGACGGTGGCCGACACCGCGCGCGTCCTGTCGCGCTATGTCGATGGGATCATGATCCGCACCGACGACCACGCCAAGGTCGAGGAGATGGCGGCGCATGCGACCGTGCCGGTCATCAATGGCCTGACCGACTATTCGCACCCGTGCCAGATCATGGCGGACCTGCTGACGATCCTCGACACCGGCCGATCGCTGCCGGGGCTGAAGGTCGCGTGGCTGGGGGACGGCAACAACGTGCTCGCCTCGATCGTCGAGGCAGCCGGCATCTTCGGCTTCGATGTTGTTTCCGCGTGCCCGCAGGGGTTTCAGCCCGATGAGGCGGTGCTCGCGCTCAGCAGGGGCCGCGCGACCTGTGTCGCGAGCCCCGACGAGGCGATCGCGGGTGCCGACGTGGTGGTCACCGACACCTGGATCTCGATGGGTCAGGCGCATGCCGAGGCGAAGCTCGCGGCGATGATGCCCTATCAGGTCGACGCCGCGCTGATGGCGAAGGCGAAGCCCGGTGCCGCGTTCCTCCACTGCCTGCCCGCCCACCGCGGCGAGGAAGTGACGGCGGAGGTGATCGACGGGCCGCAGTCGCTGATCTGGGACGAGGCGGAGAACCGGCTGCACGCGCAGAAGTCGATCCTGCGCTGGTGCTTCGGGCAGATCGGCTGAACTTGTAACCGCGGGCGCGGCCCCTATTTTCGTCGCTCCAGCTATCGCTGGAGTCTCTCGCCTCTTGCATTCTGCCTTTGGCCCGAGGCCCCGGTTCACGCCGGGGCGACGAGGAATATTCGACATGTCCCACCTGCCGCTTCCCCCCACCGACATCGATCGTGCGATCGGCTTCACACTTCCCGATCGCCATGCCCGCGGGCGCGTGGCGCGGCTGGGGCCGGTGCTGGACGAGATCCTGTCGGCGCACGCCTATCCCCCGGTGATCGAGCGGCTGCTGGCGGAGGCGCTGACGCTCACCGCGCTGCTCGGCTCGACGCTGAAGGACATGGAGGGGCAGCTGACGATCCAGGCGCAGACCGAGCGCGGGATCGTCAGCCTCATGGTCTGCGACTATCAAGGCGGACGCCTGCGCGGCTATGTTCAGTTCGACGCGCACCGGCTGTCGCAACTCGGCAAGAACCCGTCGATCCATGCGCTCTTCAACAAGGGCTATCTGGCGGTGACGTTCGACCAGGCGTCGAGTGGCGAGCGGTATCAGGGGATCGTCCCCCTCGACGGCGACACGCTGGGCGAGGCGGCGCAGGCCTATTTCATGCAGTCGGAGCAGATCCCGAGCCTGGTGACCGTCGGTACGCATCGCGATGCGGACGGAAAGCTGCGTGCGGGCGGCCTGTTCCTCCAGCACCTGCCCGAGGGCGAGGTGGGCCGCGAGCGGCTGCACGCGCGTGAGGATCACCCCGAGTGGAAGCATGTCGAGACGCTGGCGGCGACGATGGGGCAGGACGAGCTGGCCGACCCGTCGATCCCGCTCGAGAACCTCGTCTGGCGCCTGTTCAACGAGGAGCGGGAGGTGCGCACGCTGGTCGGCGTCGACCTTAAGCGCGGGTGCCGCTGCGATCCCGACTATATCCGCTCGGTCATCGCCAAGTTCCCGGAGGCGGATCGCGCGGAGATGGCGGACGAGGACGGGATGATCGTCGTCGACTGCGCCTTTTGCGCCACCAAGTTTCCGGTTCCGCTGGCCGAGGTCGCCGGAAACTGAACAGGGCCTTGCAAGCCTGACCCCGGCTTCCCACTTTCGATTTTTGTACGGCGGCGTCGGTTATTTGCGACGCCGCTGTTTTCGAATGACAGGGAGTGACGGCGATGGCGACGGGCAAGGGGTATGGCGTACTGGCCGGCATCGTGCTGGCGATGGGCGCCGGGCTTGCCAGCGCCGCCCCCGCGCAAGCGCCGGGCCTGAAAGTCCTGTCGCAGATCGAGCCCGGCCGCTGGCAGCTTCGCGAAACCGACAGCAAGACCGAGCGGACCGTCTGCCTGTCCGATCCGCGCATCCTGATCCAGCTGCATCACGGCGCCAGCCAGTGCTCGCGCTTCATTGTCGATAATCAGGATGCGACGGGCACCGTCCATTACACCTGCTCGGGTGCCGGGCATGGCCGTACGACGATCTCGGTCGAGACGCCGCGGCTGATCCATGTCGAGACGCAGGGGCTGGCCAACGGCCTCCCCTTCGAAAGCGAGATCGAGGCGCGGCGACTGGGCGGCTGCTGACGCCATAGGCGGTTGCCGGATCGCGGTGGTTCGCGACCGTTGCCGATGTGGTTGATGGTTCGGTAAGGCTGTTGCCGGTAGAGACGGCATCAGCCGAAAGGGACCGATCTTGCGTAAACCGATGACCGTCGCCGCATTGACCGAATTGGGGCGCGTGCAGCTATCGCCCCATTTCTACATGCGTGACTTCCTCTATTCGGAAGTGGCGGCGATCTATGGCCTGTCGAACATCCCCGACAATCCCGATCTCGCGATCGAGGCGGGCAAGCGGCTGTGCACCGAATTGCTCGAGCCGCTGCAGGATGCGTTCGGGCGGATCGCGATCCGATCGGCCTATCGCTCGGCAGAGGTCAACCGGATGGGGAATGCCAAAGGGCACAGTTGCGCGCCGAACGAGCGCAATCACGCCGCGCATATCTGGGACGTGCGCGATGCGAAGGGGCATATGGGCGCGACCGCGTGCATCGTCGTGCCGAGCTTCGCCAACCGCTTCGACCAGCCCGGCGACTGGCAGAAGCTCGCCTGGTGGGTGCACGACCATCTGCCCTATTCGACGATGGAGTTCTTCCCCGTCTATTGGGCGTTCAACCTCAATTGGCACGAAGCGCCGGCGCGGATGATCTACAGCCACGTGCCCGACGCACGCGGTTATCTGACCAAGCCCGGCATGGCGAACCATGAGGGCAGCCACGAGGCGGAGTGGGCGGGGATTTTGCCCTAGCGCAGGACGCGGCCCGCCACCGCATCGAGCTTCGTCAGCATCGCCGGATCGCGCGCCGTGGGCGCGGTGATGAGCGCGGCATCGAGACAGGTGTCGATCGGCGAGGGCGCTCGCTCGGGCGGAAGCGCGCGCAGCAGGTTCACGACCATCGCTCGCGCCTTGACCGCGTTCGCCGACAACTGGCGGATCACCGCGGCGACATCGACCGCCGCCTCGTCCTCGCGCCAGCAGTCGTAATCGGTGACCATGCCGACCAGCGCGTACGGAAGCTCGGCCTCGCGCGCGAGCTTCGCCTCGGGCATCGCGGTCATGCCGATCACGTCGCAGCCCCATTGGCGATAGAGGTTGCTCTCCGCCCGCGTCGAGAATTGCGGTCCTTCCATCGCCAGATAGGTGGCGCCGCGATGCACCGTCGCCCCCGCCGCAGCGGCCGCGTCGGCGGCAAGGGCGGACAGGCGCGGGCAGACGGGATCGGCCATCGAGACGTGCGCGACCATGCCGGTGCCGAAGAAGCTGGACGGCCGCCCCTTCGTCCGGTCGACGAACTGGTCGACGATGCTGAACGTCCCCGGCGCGCGATCCTCCGCCAGGCTGCCGACCGACGATACCGCCAGCACGTCGGTGACGCCCAGCCGCTTCAGCGCGTCGATATTCGCGCGCGCGTTGAGGTCGGACGGGTCTATCCGGTGGCCGCGGCCATGGCGCGGCAGAAAGGCGACGCGGACGTGGCCAATCCGCCCCGTATAGATCGCGTCGGACGGCTCGCCCCAAGGCGTCTCGACCTCGACCCAGCGGCCGTCCTCGATCCCCTCGACGTCGTACAGGCCCGAGCCGCCGATGATGCCGATGTGCCACCCTGCCATGCATCGTCCCCGTTCAGTCATTGCCGCGAAAGCTTCGCCGCCCTAACCATGAGGCCATGAAGCATAAAGCCCTGTTTTCCGCGGCCCTGATGGGCCTGTCCGCAACCGCCGCGCATGCGGCCGAGCCGGTGACCGGTCGCTGGCTGACCGAGGGGGGCGCGGCGATCGTTGCGATCAAGCCGTGCGGCCAGAGTCTGTGCGGCGCGATCGAGCGCGTCGTGAAGCCGACGCCCGGCGGCCCGACCACCGATGCCAAGAACCCGAACCCGGCGCTGCGCAATCGCCCCTATGTCGGCATCACGATCCTGAGCGGGTTCACCAACAACGGCGACGACTGGCGCGGCCAGATCTATGACCCGAAGTCCGGCAAGACCTATCGCTCGATCATCAAGGCGGCGGGCAACACGCTGGACGTGAAGGGCTGCATCGCGGTGTTCTGTCGCAGCCAGACCTGGACGCGCGTGCGCTGACCAGCCAGCCGGCGCCCGTTCCGCGGGCGCCGGTCGATCAGACCGTGAAGCTCTCGCCGCAGCCGCAGGCGCCTTTGGCATTCGGGTTGGCGAAGACGAAGCCGGCGGTGAAGTCGTCCTCGACCCAGTCCATCGTCGATCCGATCAGGTACAGCACCGATCCGCCATCGACGAAGAAGGTGCCGCCCGGCGTCTCGATCCGTTCGTCCATCGGATTGGCGGCGGCGACGTAATCGACCGAATAGGCAAGGCCCGAACAGCCGCGACGCGGTGTGGACAGCTTGACGCCGACCGATCCCTCCGGCGCGCGCGACATGAGGTCGGCGACGCGCGCCTCCGCGGCGGGGGTCAGGTGGATTGCCTGGGGGCGGGCGCGGGTGGTCGTGGTCATCTTACAGCATCCCGAGTTCGAGGCGCGCTTCATCCGACATCTTCATCGGGTCCCAGGGCGGGTCCCAGACGAGATTGACGTCGACCGCGCCGACGCCGGGCACGCTGCTGACGCGAAGCTCGACCTCGGTCGGCATCGTCTCGGCCACCGGACAGTGCGGGGTGGTCAGCGTCATCGTCACCGCAGCATGGCCTTCGTCCGACACCTCGACGCCGTAGATCAGGCCCAGGTCGTAGATGTTGACCGGGATCTCGGGGTCGTAAATGTCCTTCAACGCCTCGATGATCGCATCATAGGTCGCGCCGCCGGGCTGGCCGGTCGCGACGCCCTCGGGCTTCTGCGCGAGGAAGCCGTCCAAATAGTCGCGCGTCCGCTCCGCGCGCGGGGCGGCGTTCTCAGCATCGCTCACGCGGGCGCGGGGCGGGGGGGCGACAGCTTCGACTTCTTCGACCTTGATATTGTCAGCCATTATCCAAAAATCCGTGTAACGCGTTCAATTCCCTCGACCAGCGCGGCAACGTCGCGTGGCCCGTTATAGACGCCGAAGCTGGCGCGCGCGGTCGCCGGCACGCCGAGACTTTCCATCAGCGGCTGCGCGCAGTGGTGGCCCGCACGGATCGCCACGCGGCCCTCGTCCAGGATCGTGCCGACATCGTGCGGGTGCACGCCCTCGACCATGAAGCTGACGATGCCCGCCGAGTCCGCCGGACCGAACAGCCGCACCGAATTCAGGCCGGAGAGCGCCTCGCGCGCCTCGCGAACCAGCGCGCCCTCATGCGCGTGGACCGCCTCAAGCCCGATCGCGTCGACATAGTTGATCGCGGCGTGCAGGCCGAGGACGCCGACGATATGCGGCGTCCCCGCCTCGAACCGCGCGGGCGGGTGGGCATAGGTCGAGCCGGCGAACGACACCTTGTCGATCATCGCGCCGCCACCCTGATAGGGCGGCATCGCTTCGAGCAGGTCGCCGCGACCCCAGAGTACGCCGATGCCGGTGGGGCCGTAGAGCTTGTGCGCGGAAAAGACGTAGAAGTCGCAGCCGAGCGCCTGAATATCGACGGGGAGTCGCGGCACCGCCTGGCACCCGTCGAGCAGCAGCTTCGCACCGACGCCGTGTGCCAGATCGGCAGCGCGCCGCGCATCGAGCACCGCGCCGGTGACGTTCGAAACATGCGCCAGCGCGACGAGCTTGTGCGCGGGGGTCAGCATCGCCGCCATGGCGTCGAGGTCGATCGCGTGATCTTCGGTCAGCGGCACGACATCGATCGCTACGCCGACGCGCTCGGCCGCTAGCTGCCACGGCACGATGTTCGAGTGATGCTCGAGCTGCGACAGCAGGATGCGGTCGCCGGCCTTGAGTTGCGTTGCCGCCCAGCATTGCGCGACGAGGTTGATCCCCTCGGTCGCGCCGCGCACGAACACGCATTCGTCGGGGCTGGCCGCGCCGATGAATGTCGCCACCCGCCGCCGCGCCGCCTCGTACGCCAGCGTCATGTCGGCCGACCGCTGATAAACCCCGCGGTGCACCGTCGCATAGGTCGTGTCATAGGCGCGGGTGATCGCTTCGATCACTACTTGCGGCTTCTGTGCCGTTGCGGCGGTGTCGAGATAGGCCCAGCCCTCCGGGATCGCCGGAAAGTCGGCGAGCCGGTCGAGCGGGCGGGCAGCCTCATTCAGGGGGGCGGTCAGCGTGGTCATAGCGCCTCGTTCAGCCATGCCTCGGCGTCGGCAGCGAACGCTTCGCGCACCGCCTCGTCCTCGATCCGGTCGATGGCGTCGGCGACGAAGGCGCGCGTCAGCATCGCCTTGGCCGGCCCCTCGGGCAGGCCGCGCGACTGGAGGTAGAACAGCGCCTGCCTGTCCAGTTCACCCACCGTCGCACCGTGCGCGCACTTCACATCGTCTGCGAAGATCTCGAGCTCGGGCTTCAGGTTGACGGTTGCCGTGCGGTGCAAGAGAAGCCCGCGAAGCGACTGTTCGCCATCGGTTTTCTGCGCGCCACGCGCCACATCGACCCGCGCCGCTAGGCTGGCGGCCGAACGATCGGCCGCGACCGCGCGCCAGATCTGGCGGCTCGCCCCGTCGAGCGCGGCGTGGCGGACGGTGACCGCACATTCCTGTCGCTGCTCGCCGCGGGTCAGCAGTGCGCCGCCCATTTCGGCCAGCCCGCCGTCGCCGGTGACGACAAGTTCGCCGTCGATCCGGCTCGCCGCGTTCCCTGCGCCGAGGAAGATGCTGGCAAGACTCGCCGCCGCGCCGATCTCCGCCTCCTCGCGCAGGCTGACGAAACCCGACGCCTGGAGAAGGCGGACCGAGCGGGTAAGTCGCGCGCCCTCGGCCAGGCGGATCGTCGTCAGGCGGTTGGTCCAGCCGGCGCCGACGAACGTCTCGACGATCGAGGCGACCGCATCGCGGCCGAGGTCGATGACGCCGGACAGGTGGTTCTCGCCACCCGTCGCGACGTGGACGATCTGGATTACCGCGACCGTCTGCTCCGCCGCGAGCGTCAGCCGCCAGCCGTCACCGGCCGTCGCTGCGCCGAGGAGGTGCGCGGTGGAAGGGGTGATCGCCTCGACCGATACTTCACCCGGCGTGCTAAGGTCGGGCTGGAAGACGCCGTCCTGAAACACGAGGCGCGGGCCGTCGCCCTCGATCCACAGGCCGTCGACCGCGGGCGCGCTGCCTCGATCCGTCGCTCGCGCCGCCTCCAGCGCGGCGAGGTCGGTCCAGCGCCACGCCTCCATCCGGTTGGTGGGAAGCTGCGTCACGCCGCGATCGCTCCATAGCCTTCGCGCTCGAGTTCGAGCGCGAGTTCCGGTCCGCCCGAGCGGATGATCCGGCCATCCGCCAGCACGTGCACGAAATCCGGGCGGACATAGTCGAGCAGCCGCTGATAGTGCGTGATGAGCACCACCGCCTTGTCGGGCGCGCGCATGATCCGGTTGATGCCGTCGCCGACGATGCGCAGCGCATCGATGTCGAGGCCGCTGTCAGTCTCGTCCAGCACGGCGATGCGCGGGTCGAGGATGCCCATCTGCACCATCTCGTTCCGCTTCTTCTCGCCGCCGGAGAAGCCGACATTGACCGGCCGCTTCAGCATCTCGGCATCCATGCCGAGCGCCGCGGCCTGTGCGCGCGCGACCTTGAGGAACTCGGCACCCGAGAGCGGAGCCTCACCGCGCGCACGCCGCTGGCTGTTCAGCGCCTCACGCAGGAAGTGGAGGTTCGAGATGCCGGGGATCTCGACCGGATACTGAAAGCCGAGGAACAGGCCCGCGGCGGCACGCTCGTGCGCGTCCATCTCGAGCAGGTCCTCGCCGTCGAGGCTGACCGATCCGCCGGTCACCTCATACGCCGCACGACCGCCAAGGACATAGCCGAGAGTCGACTTGCCCGCGCCGTTCGGCCCCATGATCGCGTGCACCTCGCCCGCGTTCACGGTGAGCGAAAGACCCTTGAGGATCGGCTTGCCGTCGATTTCGGCCTGGAGATTGTCGATCTTAAGCATGGGCTTGGCTGTTCTTCTTCTCAAATACGATCAGGGCTTGGGTGCGTCGGCAAGATCGCCGTCGACCTGTTCGGCCGACACGGGATCTTCGAGCACTTTGCGCGTGGAGGCATCGACGCGATCGAACATCGCAGCGTCCTCCGGCCGCGCGGATTTCCGCTTCGGCGCGCATAGCTTGAGCGCCGCATCGTGGATCGCGAGCCGCGCGGCCACGTCGGCGGGCGGGTCGATCATCGCGGGATCGGCATTGATCCGCGACGACAGGCAGTCGGCATAGTTCGCGACCGCGTCACTCGGCGTCACCTGCGCGAAAAGGACGAGCGCGAGGATCACCCGACGCTCCCCTCGAGGCTGATGCCGAGCAGCTTCTGCGCCTCGACCGCGAACTCCATGGGGAGTTGCTGGAGCACTTCCTTGGCGAAGCCATTGACGATCAGCGCCACCGCAGCTTCCTGGTCCAGCCCCCGCTGCATCGCGTAGAACATCTGGTCGTCGCTGATCTTCGACGTCGATGCCTCATGCTCGATCTGGGCCGAGGGATTGCGGACCTCGATATAGGGCACCGTATGCGCACCGCACTGGTCGCCGAGGAGCAGGCTGTCGCACTGAGTGAAGTTGCGCACGCCCTCCGCGCCCGGTGCAACGCGGACAAGGCCGCGATAGGTGTTGTCCGACCGGCCCGCGCTGATCCCCTTCGACACGATCGTCGAGCGGCTGCCCTTGCCGTTGTGGATCATCTTGGTGCCGGTATCGGCCTGCTGCCGGCCGTTGGTGACGGCGACAGAATAGAATTCGCCGACGCTGTTCTCGCCATTCAGCACGCAGCTCGGATATTTCCAGGTGATCGCACTGCCGGTCTCGACCTGCGTCCACGACACCTTGCTGTTCCGACCCTGGCACAGCGCGCGCTTGGTCACGAAGTTATAGATGCCGCCGACGCCATTCTCGTCACCCGGATACCAGTTCTGGACGGTCGAGTACTTGATCTCCGCATCGTCGAGCGCGACCAGCTCGACGACGGCGGCGTGCAGCTGGTTCTCGTCGCGCATCGGCGCGGTGCAGCCCTCGAGATAGGACACGTACGCGCCCTTGTCGGCAACGATCAGCGTCCGTTCGAACTGGCCGGTATTCTCGGCATTGATGCGGAAATAGGTCGACAGCTCCATCGGGCAGCGGACGCCTTCCGGAATGTAGACGAAGGTGCCGTCGGAAAAGACCGCGCAGTTGAGCGTCGCGAAATAATTGTCGCGCATCGGCACGACCTTGCCCAGCCACTGGCGGACGAGGTCGGGATATTCGCGGATCGCCTCGCTGATCGAGCGGAAGATGACGCCTGCCGCCTCCAGCTCCTTGCGGAACGTGGTCGCGACCGAAACGCTGTCGAACACCGCGTCGACGGCCACCCGGCGTGCGCCCTCGACGCCGGCCAGCACTTCCTGCTCGGCGATCGGAATACCCAGCTTTTCATAAGTGCGGCGGATTTCGGGATCGAGTTCGTCGAGCGACGCGATCGTCTTCTTCGCCTTCGGCTCGGCGTAGTAGTACGCGTCCTGATAGTCGATCGGCGGCACGTTGAGCTTGGCCCAGTCGGGTGCCTCCATCGTCTGCCACAGGCGGAACGCCTTCAGCCGCCAGTCGAGCATCCATTCGGGCTCGTCCTTCTTGGCGCTGATGTAGCGGACGGTGTCCTCGGTCAGGCCCTTGGGCGCGAATTCCTGCTCGACCTCGGTCGCGAAGCCCCACTCGTACTTCTTGTTGGCGGCGGCCAGCGCCTCGGCGTTCTTCGGCGCGACGGCGGTATCGGTCATGCTTCGGCTCCAACGCGCGCAGACTGGTGCGCGCCGATCAAATTGCTGAGGGTGACGCCGGCCAGCGCACCGCGGACCGCGCCGTTGACCGCGTCCCAATGGGGGCGGACGTCGCACGACCCCTCGATCGCGCAGTCGTGGCGGCCATGTTCGACGCACGGCGTCATCGCGATCGGCCCCTCGATCGCCTCGACGATGTCGGCCAGCGTGATCGCGGCGGGCGGCCGGGCGAGGCGAAAGCCGCCGCCGGTGCCGCGCGAGCTTTCGATGAGGCCCGCCGCCGACAGCCGGCTGACCAGCTTCTGCACCGTCGGGAGCGGCAGTCCCGTCTCCGCCGCCAGCAGCGTCGCGTTGAGGCGCACCGACCCGCACTGGCGGGCGGCGGCGCGCATCATCACGACGGCATAGTCGGCCTGGGCGGAAAGACGCATGGGTTCCTAATCGGACGGTTTCGCTCCGATTGCCATGTGGGCGCGCGGGCGCGGGGGGTCAAGCCCGTTCGGGTATCGCCGGTTCCGGCGGCGTGAGTTCGTTGAACGCGGCCGGCGACAGCGTCATTGCCAGCACCGGATCCATGCGAGAGGCAAGCGTCCCCGGCGTGTGACCGGTGAAATGCTTGATCTCGCGGATCATGTGCGGCTGATCGTAGAATGCCTCCGCCACCTCGCGCGCATCCGCGCCGTCGGCCAGCGCAGTGGCGGCGCGCAGCGCACGGAACTTGCGCTCCAGGAGCTTGGGCGGGGCACCGAAATAATGGTTCACCAGCCGCACGACCTGGCGCGAGGACAGGGGGATGGAATCGAACAGCGCCGCCACCCGCGGCGCATCGCTGCTTGACAGCCACTTGCGGACCGATTCGCAGAGGCGATGATGCTCCGGCGGGATCGGGCGCGCGCGTTCGAGCAGTAACGGCTCGACCGCCGCCGCCATCGCGGCCACGTCGTCCAGCGTGCGCAGGTGCTCGAGCAGCGCGCTTCCCGCCGGGCCGAATACCGCCTCCCCATCGGTGACGTGGTCGGCTCGCTCGTGCGCGGGAATGCCGATCAGCGACGACCAGCCCACGGGGCGAAGCGCGGCGCCGAAACAGTGGAAGGGCCCCTTCACCCGGTACGCCGCCGCACCCGTTCCCGGGCCGTTTACCATGATCGGGCAGGAGGGTTCGACATGTCCTCCGGCAAAGGTGAGGTGGCCGCTGCCCTTCAGCATGAAGCGGATCTGCCCGACGTCGGCGCGCTCGATCCCCTCAACCATGGGCTCGTCGGATCGATAGAGGTAGAAGATCGTCACCAGCGGTGCGATCGCCGGCGACGGTTGGTGGAAATCCAGCAACATCGAAACGCTTCCCCGTTTGGCGGCGCCGCCCCCGATGCCCCCGGGAACGATGTCGCGTGCCACGGCGATGCCGGGATCGACCGGAAAGCGAAAGCTGGAAAGCGAGGGAGGGGCCGAAAGGCCGTGCGCGCCGGACCGGAAAAAAAGGGAGCGGCCGCTCACGAATGAGGGCCGCTCCTAGAAAAAGGCCCCTGTTAGGAACCTCTTGGGTCGCAAAGTCGCTCTAAACGCGTGGATCGAGCCGGTCTTGTACGGATATGACAAAAAGGACGTAGCCACGAAACGAACGCGTCCCCTTCACCGTCCGTGACCTATCGATCGTTGCGCCAGATCAGCTTCGCCGGAACACGCCGCACGCGATTCGGCTGCCGCTGTTGCCCGACGGGTCGGTCCGCATGTCGTCGGGGCCGGCATGGATCATCATCGCCGACCCATCGGCATCGAACAGGCCGTCGAAGGTACCGCCGGGCAGCGTCACGGTCAGGACGCCCGTACCATCGGCGGCGACGTCGAGATTGGGCATGTCGCCCGCATGCGGTCCGGCGGGGTTCTCCATGCCGTGCTTCTTCGCCATCGGGTTCCAGTGACCGCCCGCGGTCTCGAACGTCGGCGCGTCGCAGCGGCCGACGGTATGGACATGCGCACCGTGCACGCCGGGCGGCATGTTTCGGCCCTCGACCACGATCTGGATGCCGTCGCTCATTGCCGTCGCCGTCGCGCGACCGACCGACTGGCCGTTGGCGGTCATCAGGTTGGCAACCGCCGTAGGCTCAGCCGTGCCGCCGCCGCTGCCGTTCATCGTGCAACCGCCCAGCGCCGCGCCGCCCAGCGCGATGCCCGCCATCGCCAGTTTCAGTCCGCTCCGCATCTTGTCCTCCTGCCGTGTTGTTCATCTGCGAATGCGCAAGGGCTTGCCCGGTTCCGCGCCGGGTTGACCAGCGCCCTCGTTCAGGCGATATTCGTATCAACTGATACCAAATTTGGAGGATGCCGCCGTGGAGCATATGGACGTCAACCCGCTGGGCCTCGACGGGTTCGAGTTCTGCGAGTTCACATCTGCCGATCCCGATCGGATGGCGGCGCAGCTCGAGGCGATGGGTTTCACCGCGTTCTCGACCCATCCGACCCGCGACGTCGTCCGCTACAAGCAGGGGCGGATCAACCTGCTCCTCAACCGCATGAGCGAGGGGCACGCCGCCGACTTCCGCGCAGCCCACGGCCCCTCGGCCGCCGGCATGGCGTTCCGTGTGACCGATGCGAAGGCGGCGTTCGACAACGCCGTCGCGCGCGGCGCCAAGCCCGCCGACGCGTCGAAGGGCGCGCTGGGCGAAGGCTATGCGCTGGAGGGGATCGGCGGCTCGATGCTGTATCTCGTCGACCGGCACGGCGAGGCGGGCAGCCTCTATGCCGACTGGACGCCGATCGACGGCGCCGAGGAAGCCGAGGCGCGCAATTCGGTCGGTCTCGATCTGCTCGACCACCTGACGCACAATGTCCGGCGCGGTCAGATGCGCGTGTGGTCGGAGTTCTACAACCGCATCTTCAATTTCGAAGAGCAGAAGTATTTCGACATCAAGGGCAAGGCGACCGGCCTGTTCAGCCAGGCGATGATCGCTCCCGACAAGGCGATCCGCATCCCCCTGAACGAAAGCCAGGATGAGAAGAGCCAGATCGAGGAATTCATCCGGGACTACAACGGGGAGGGGATCCAGCATCTGGCCTTCACCACCGACGACATCTACGCGACGGTCGAGAAGCTGCGCGACCGCGGCGTGAAGCTTCAGGACACGATCGAGACCTATTACGAGCTCGTCGACAAGCGCGTGCCCGGGCATGGCGAGGACCTCGACCGGCTGAAGAAGAACCGCATTCTTATCGACGGCAATGTCGGCGAGGAGGGGATCCTTCTCCAGATCTTCACCGAGAATCAGTTCGGCCCGATCTTCTTCGAGATCATCCAGCGGAAGGGGAACGAGGGGTTCGGCGCGGGCAATTTCCAGGCGCTGTACGAATCGATCGAGCTGGACCAGATCCGGCGCGGCGTCATCACGGTCGACGCGTAAGCGTCGGCCGGATGCCGAGCGCAGGCGAGGCGCCGCGCCCGGCCGGCACGGCAAAGCCGAGCATAGGCCCGGCTTTGCCGGGTCCGACGCCAGGGGGGAGAGGGAGCAGAGGTTGCGATGAGCGAAGGTTACATCCCCGGTTTCGGCAACCACGTCTCGACAGAGGCGGTACCCGGCGCCCTCCCCATCGGCCGCAACTCACCCCAGCGGCCCGCCTTCGGCCTCTATGCCGAGCAGCTCTCCGGCACCGCCTTCACCGCGCCGCGGCACGAGAACCGGCGCTCGTGGCTCTATCGCCTGCGCCCCACTGCCGAGCATCCGCCGTTCCTGCCATACGAGGGCGCGGCGAAGTTCGCGCCCGAGGCGGATCGCACGCCGCTTGCCCCCAACCGGCTGCGCTGGGACCCGCAACCGGCGGGGCAGGGCATCGACCTGATCGACGGCATGACGACGATGCTGACCAATCGCGATCCGGCCGATTTGGAGGGCGTGGCGCTCCATATCTATGCCGCCGACCGCGACATGGATGCGCGCGTCTTTCAGAATGCCGATGGCGAAATGCTGTTCATTCCCGAGCATGGCCGCCTGACGCTGCTGACCGAGATGGGGCGCATCGACCTGTCGCCCGGCCAGATCGCGGTTGTGCCACGCGGGGTCCGCTTCCGCGCGCTTCTACCCGACGGGGCGGCACGCGGCTATGTCGCGGAGAATTACGGAAGCCTGTTCCGCCTTCCCGATCTCGGCCCGATCGGGGCCAACGGCCTCGCCAATCCGCGTGATTTCGAGACGCCCGTCGCCTGGTTCGAGGATCGCGACGAGCGGTTCGAGGTGGTGCAGAAGTTCGTGGGCGCGCTGTGGACCACGACGCTCGACCACAGCCCGCTCGACGTGGTCGCATGGCATGGGAATTTCGCGCCCTATCGCTATGATCTGGCGCGGTTCAACACGATCAATACGGTCAGCTTCGATCATCCCGATCCGTCGATCTTCACCGTGCTGACCAGCCCCAGCGACGTGCCGGGCCGCGCGAATGCAGACTTCGTCATCTTTCCGCCGCGCTGGATGGTGGCGGAGGACACGTTCCGCCCGCCCTGGTTCCACCGTAACGTGATGTCGGAGGCGATGGGGCTGATCCACGGCGCGTACGACGCCAAGGCCGAGGGCTTCCGACCCGGCGGCCTCAGCCTCCACAACCTGATGGCCGGACACGGCCCCGACGTGGCGACGTGGGAAAAGGCGAGCGCCGCCAACCTTCAGCCGCACAGGATCGACGGCACCATGGCATTCATGGTCGAAAGCTGCTGGCCCTATCGCCCGACCGCGCACGCGCTGGCGACCGCGCAGCCCGATTACGACGCCGCATGGGCGCCGTTCCCCAAGGCGAAGCTGCCCGGATGAGCGAGGCGCCCGCCGGTGCCCGCGTGTTCGCGACGCCGCCGGGCGTGACGCTCGGGCCGGTCGACCTGATTGCCGAGGGGGCGGCGCGCAACTTCGTGCTTCAGATGAAGGCGGGCCGCTTCCACGGCTTCGTCGTGCGGCGGGGCCATGACGTCATCGGCTATGTCGATCGCTGCCCGCATATGGGCGTGCCGCTCGCGCAGGAACTGGACGGCTATCTGTCGCCCGATAGGACACGCATCGTGTGCAGTTGGCACGGCGCGGTGTTCCGCATCGAGGATGGCGAGTGCCTGGGCGGGCCGTGTCCGAACACGCGGCTGACGCCATGGCCGGTCGCAGTGCGGGACGGGAAGATCGTTACCGCCTGAGCCCGCGCGCGATCTTCGCGGCCAGCCCCGGCCCATGATAGACGAGCGCGGAATAGAGCTGCACCAGCGATGCGCCGGCATCGAGCCGCGCCTGTGCCTCCGCCGCCGAATCGATGCCGCCCGCGGAGATGATCGGTAACTGCCCGCCCGTCGCCAAGACCGCCTCGCTCAGCATCCGGCGGGCGAGGGCCGCGAGCGGCTTGCCGGAAAGACCGCCCGTCTCCTTCGCATTCGCCGACTTCAGCGTGTCCGGCCGCGAGATCGTCGTGTTCGACACGATCAGCGCGTCGATTCCATGGTCGATCGCCGCGCGCACCACTACGTCCAGCCCCGCCCGGTCGAGGTCGGGCGCGATCTTCAGAAACAGCGGCACCCGCTCGCCGCCGCCGCGCCGCGCATCGTCGCTGGCGGCGAGCAGCTCGCCGAGCGCCGGCTGCGATTGCAGGTCGCGCAGGCCCGGCGTGTTCGGGCTGCTGATGTTGATCGTCACATAGTCGGAGAGCGGCGCGACCTTGGCTACCGCGGTCGCGTAATCCGCCACGCGATCGGTCGAATCCTTGTTGGCGCCGACATTGATGCCGAGGATGCCCGCCTTCCGCCGCGCCGCGCGGATGCGGGGCAGGGCGGCATCGATGCCGCCATTGTTGAACCCCATCCGGTTGACGACGCCCTCGTCCTCGACCAGCCGGAACAGCCGCGGCTGCGGATTGCCCGCCTGTGGCCGCGGCGTCAGCGTCCCTACCTCGACAAAGCCGAAGCCGAGGCCGAGGAACCCGTCGATCGCCTCCGCATCCTTGTCGACCCCGGCCGCCAGCCCGACGGGGTTCGGAAAGTCGAGCCCGGCGATGCGGACGGGCTTCGCCTTCGGCCGGACGGCGAACGGCGTCCCGGCGCTGCCCCAGGCCGACAATGCCCGGATCGTCAGGCGATGCGCCTTTTCCGGATCGAGCGCGAACAGGGCGGGGCGATAGAGAGGGGCGGCCATGTCGCGTGCTCTGCCAGTGGCTTCCCACGCACGCTAGGGTTGATTTGCGCGCGCGCATGGGGTTTCGGAACGGCGAACGGTCGGTTGGACCGCAAAGGACCATGATGAGCGAGCTTCAAACCCTTCAGTCCGATCTTCTCGCGCGCATCGACGGCGCGGCGAGCATCGAGGCGGTCGAGGCGATCCGCGTCGAGGCGCTGGGCAAGCAAGGGCGCATCACCGCGCTTCTGAAGTCGCTGGGCGGGATGACGCCCGAGCAGCGGCTGGCCGAGGGGCCGGCGATCCACGCGCTGCGCGAAGGTGTCACGGCGGCGATCGGCACGCGCAAGGCGGCGCTGGAGCGCGCGGCGCTGGATGCGAAACTCGCGGCCGAGACGCTCGACATGACGCTGCCGGCTGACCGCACTCCGCCGGGCAGCGTTCATCCGGTCAGCCAGGTGCTGGACGAACTCGCCGAGATTTTTGCGGACCTCGGCTTCGCGGTGGCGAGCGGGCCGGAGATCGAGGACGACTGGCACAATTTCTCGGCGCTCAACATCCCCGAGACGCATCCCGCGCGGGCGATGCACGATACGTTTTACTTCCCCGACGAGGGGGAGAAGCGGATGCTCCTGCGGACGCACACGAGCCCCGTGCAGATTCGCACGATGCTGAAGGACAAGCCCCCCATCCGCATCATTGCGCCGGGCCGCGTCTATCGCAGCGACAGCGATGCCACGCACACGCCGATGTTCCACCAGATCGAGGGACTGGTGATCGACCGCGGCATCACCCTCGGCCACCTCAAATGGACGCTGGAGACGTTCCTCAAGGCGTTCTTCGAGCGCGACGACATCGTCCTGCGCCTGCGCTCCAGCTACTTCCCATTCACCGAACCCTCGGTCGAGGTCGATGTCGGCTACTCGCTGATCAACGGCAAGCGGGTGATCGGTGGTTCAGATGGCTGGCTGGAAGTGCTGGGCAGCGGCATGGTCCATCGCAAGGTGATCGAGGCGTGCGGGCTCGACCCGAACGAATGGCAGGGCTTCGCCTTCGGCACCGGCGTCGATCGGCTGGCGATGCTGAAATACGGCATGGACGACCTGCGCGCCTTCTTCGACGGCGACCTGCGCTGGTTGCGCCATTATGGCTTCGCCGCGCTCGACGTGCCGACGCTGTCGGGCGGCGTCGGCGTGCCGGCCTAATCGTCACCCCAGCGAAGGCTGGGGTCGCTCGCGGCCATGTCGCACCATTTCAGAAAGACCCCAGCCTTCGCTGGGGTGACGGGTTGAAACGATGAAGTTCACGCTGAGCTGGCTCAAGTCGCACCTCGATACCGATGCCGACCTCGACACGATCCTGACCACGCTGACCCGCATCGGGCTGGAGGTCGAGGGCGTCGATAATCCGGCCGAGCGGCTGGCGGGCTTCCGCATCGCGCGCGTGCTGACCGCCGAGCGGCATCCGCAGGCGGACAAGCTTCAAGTGCTGTCGGTTGATACGGGCGAGGGCGCGCCGCTTCAGGTCGTGTGCGGCGCCCCCAATGCGCGCGCGGGCCTCGTCGGCGTGCTCGGGACGCCGGGCGCAGTGGTGCCCGACAACGGGATGCAGCTTCGCGTCTCGGCGATCCGCGGCGTCGAATCGAACGGCATGATGTGTTCGAGCCGCGAGCTGGAACTGGGCGACGACCATGACGGCATCATCGAGCTGGGCGAGGACGCGCCGGTCGGCACACCCTTCGCCGCGTTCGCCGGGCTCGACGATCCGATGATCGAGGTGTCGGTGACGCCCAACCGCCAGGATTGCATGGGCGTGCGCGGCATCGCCCGCGATCTAGCCGCCGCGGGCATCGGCACGCTCAGGTCGCTGGAGGCCGCCTATCGCCTCGACGCGCCGCTCGCCCCGGTGGAGGGCAGCGGGCCTGCGCCCGAGGTGCGGATCGAGGATGCGGAGGGCTGCCCCGCTTTCTACGCACAGGCGGTGCGCGGCGTGATCAACGGCGCGTCGCACGACTGGCTGCGCCGCCACCTGACCGCGATCGGGCAGAAGCCGATCTCGGCGCTGGTCGACATCACCAACTTCGTCTCGGTCGATCTCGGCCGCCCGCTCCACGTCTACGACATGGCCAAGCTCACCGGACCGCTGGCCGCGCGCAAGGCAAAGGCGGGCGAGCAGGTGCTGGCGCTCAACGGCAAGACCTACACGCTGGCCGAGGGCATGACGGTGATCGCTGACGACGTCGCGGTCCATGATATCGGCGGCATCATGGGCGGTGAGGAATCGGGGGTCGGCGAGGCGACGACCGACGTGCTGATCGAATGCGCCTATTTCACGCCCGAGGCGATCGCGCGGACGGGGCAGACGCTGGCGCTGACCAGCGATGCGCGCCAGCGGTTCGAGCGCGGCGTCGATCCGGCGTTCCTCGACCAGGGCCTGGCGATCGCGACGCACCTCGTGACCGCGCTGTGCGGCGGCACCCCCTCGGCCATCACGCGCGTCGGTGAAGCGCCGCTCGGCACCCGGCACTTCGCCTACAACCCGGCACTCGCCGCCAGCCTCGGTGGGCTCGACGTGGCGCCCGATCGCCAGCGCGAGATTCTTGCCTCGCTCGGGTTCGAGATGAGCGACGATTGGCGGGTCACGCCGCCGACGTGGCGCCGCGACGTGGATGGGCCGGCCGATATCGTCGAGGAAGTGATCCGCATCGTCGGCCTCGACAACGTGCCCTCGACCCCGCTGCCTCGCGCCGAGGGCGTGGCGCGCCCGACCGCAACGCCGGAGCAGCGCATGGAGCGCCGCCTGCGCCGCGCCGCCGCGGCGCGCGGCCTCAACGAAGCGGTGACGTGGAGTTTCCTTCCCGCCGCCCAGGCCGACGTGTTCGGCGGCGGCGCCTGGACGCTCGCCAACCCGATCAGCGAGGACATGAAGGTCATGCGCCCCTCGCTGCTCCCCGGCCTGTTGGCGGCGGCGCAGCGCAACCTGTCGCGCGGGGCCACCAGCGTCCGGCTGTTCGAGTTCGGCCGCCGCTACCTCGCCGAAGCCGAGCGGCCGACGCTGGCCGTCGTGCTGGCGGGCGAGCGGTCCGCGCGTGGCTGGCAGTCGGGCAAGGCGACGGCGTTCGACGCCTATGACGCCAAGGCCGAGGCGCTCGCGCTGTTGGAAGCCGCTGGTGCGCCCGTCGCCAATCTCCTGGTGATGGGTGAGGCGGGTGATGCGTGGCATCCGGGCCAGTCCGGCACGTTGCGGCTGGGGCCGAAGACGGTGCTCGCGGCGTTCGGGATCGTCCACCCCTCGGTCGCCAAGGCGTTCGACCTCGGCGGGCCGGTGGCGGCGGTCGAGCTCTATCCCGACGCGATCCCGGCGAAGCGGTCGTCGGGCTTCATGCGCGCAGCCTATGCGCCGCCCGCGCTTCAGGCCGTTCGCCGCGATTTCGCATTCGTCGTGCCGGCGTCACTGTCGGCCGAGCAACTCGTCCGCGCGGTGCGCGGTGCCGACAAGGCGGCGATCGTCGAGGCGCGGCTGTTCGACGTGTTCGAGGGCGCGGGCGTGGGCGAGGGGATGAAGAGCCTTGCCGTCGAGGTCGTGCTTCAGCCCGGCGAGAAGAGCTTCACCGACGCCGACCTCAAGGCAGTCGCGGACCGCGTCGTCGCGGCGGCGGGGAAACTCGGCGCGGTGCTGCGCGGTTGATGCTCGGCCGGCCGGGGCGAACCCGGCCGGCCGAAGGCCTTACTCGACGTAGACGCCGACGACCTTCCATGCGCCGTCCTCGCGTTCGAAGGTGACGGTTTCGACCGCGTCGGCCTTGTTCGCGTACTGCGCGCGGAACTTGACCACCTGATAGCCGGCGGGCGGGGCGGGGAGCTCTTCCTGCGACAGCAGCGTGCGCCTCTGCACCTTGCCGAACCGGGCACGGACCTGATCGGAGGTCCTGGCCCAGACCGCTTCGGTATTGAGTTTCCGGAACGCCTTGCCGGTGCCGCGATAGGTGCCGGCCCAGTCGTCGCGATCGAGGAGCGCGAGCCATTGCGTCGCCGCCTGTACGACCGACGCGTTGGCGGGGGCCTGCGTCGCGGGCGCGGTTCCGGGTAGAGTGGGGGATCCGATGCGGCTCAGTGCGGCGATGGCGAGGGTCAGGGACATGAGCACCACTCCGAGAATCGCGGCGGGGCCGATCCGCCGCCGCGCGCCGGTGGCCGGCGCTGCTCCCTGGTCGGCGTGTCCGACCGGGGATGCTTCCCCGATTTCGCTGTCCCCGACGATTTCGGGGGTGTCGCCCTCCGCCTCGAACAGCAGGCGCGCGGCCTCGCGGCTGCTCGGCACGGCAAGTTTGCGCCGCGCCTCGCGCAGCCGTTCGTTGATCGTGTGGACCGACAGGTCGAGCGTGCGCGCCGCCGATTTGGCGTCATGGCCGCGCACGATCAGGCGAAGCGTCGCCTTTTCCTTGTCGGTCAATGCGTCGAGGTCGCGGGCAACGGGCATCTGCATCGCCGCAGACTATGGGGCGGGACCCGCGGCCCGCTACCCCAAAATCCTTGTAGGGGGCCGCTTACTCGCCGCGGTTGAGCGCGGGATCGGGCTCGAGCAGGCGGTGGAGGTGGACGACGACGTACTTCATCTCGGCATCGTCGACGGTCCGCTGCGCGGCGGCGCGCCACGCCTTTTCGGCGCTGGCATAATCGGGGAACAGGCCGACGATATCGAGACCCTTGAGGTCGGTGAAGTCGAGGGTCTGCGGATCGCTCACGCGACCGCCGAAGACGAGATGAAGCTTGCTCATGCGCCAAGGTTCCGATGCTAGGGGCTGTACCCGCGCTCGCGGCGGGCTTCGCTTGTCCGCATAGCGGAATCGGCGAGCGGCTCAAGGGTGTCGCCGCAACGGCAATAAAACGTCACCCCGGATCATTTCCGGGGTGACGTTGAGATGACGTCAGGCCGCCGACTTCACAGCATCACGCGCTGCGTTGGCGACGGCGCCGAGCAGCGTCGACGCCTTCTCCTTGGCGTTGTGCTTGTCGGGGATCAGCGCTTCGATTTCCTGCTTCCCTGCGTCGCGGGCGGCGCGAACGGCAGCGCCCGCGCTGTCGGTCAGGCGCTTGCCGAGCGGGCCCAGCGTCTCGCGCTCGCGCCGCGTGCGGGGCAACAGCGCGCCGATCGCGATACCGATCGCGACGCCGCCGAGCAGCGCGGCGAGCGGGTTGCTCTCGATCTGGTCGGCGGTCTTCGTCGCCGCCTTGGTCGCGGCGTCCTTCGTCACTTCGACGGCGTGCGTCGTTGTTTCCTTCGTCGCCTCGACCGCATGGGTCGCGGCGTCGCGCGCGCGGTCGGTCAGGCTGGCCTTGGTCGGATCGATGTCGGTCATGAGGGGTGTCCTTCGACAAGTTCGATGGGGTCGGGTTCGGGGGCCGGCGACGGAGTCAACCGGCGGAAGAGGCCGAAGATCGGCTTGCGCGCGAGGAGCAGGAGCGCGCCGCCCGCGACCGATCCGGCGAGTAAAGGCCGTGCCCGCGCAGTTTCGACGGTCTGCTCGGCCACGTCGATCGCCTTTTCACGCGCACTCTCGACCGCTTCGCTGACGAGCGTTGCCGGCGACAGGCGCGTCTTCAGCCGGTCGAGATTGCCGATCAGGTCCGCGCGCGCCGCGTCGGCATCGGCCCGAGCTTTCGCCGCGCTCATGCCGCACCGCCAAAGGCACGGCGGATTCGCGACAGGCCAAGAAGGCCGAGGATGGCCGTCACCACCAGCGCGGCGGCGACGACGATCAGCGTGGCGATGCCGGTGCCGACATGCGGCGCCAACGTCAGGACGAGCCCAACAAGCAATGCCGCCAGCGCCGCCTGCGCGATGCCGGCCGCGGCAAGGGCCAAGCCGATACCGAGCCCGGCATCCTTGCCGCGCTCGGAAACCAGCGCCTTGCCATAGGCGACCTCGGCGCGCGCCCACCGCTTGGCATCGTCGACCGCCTGCATCGCCAGCGCGGCAATGCCGGGTTCCTCGGTTGGCGAAGTTGCCATGCGCGGGTTCAGACCGTCGTCTTGGTCGTCACGGCCGGCTCGACGCCCGCCTTGACGACGCGGGCGAGGATGAAGCCGAGCGCCGCCGCGGTGCCGATCGCGACCGCGGGGCTCTTGCGAACCAGGCCGCGCACATCCTCGAGCAACTCGTCGACGTCCTTGGCGTCGAGCTGGCTGGCGAAACCGCCCAGCGACTGCGCGGCTGACCGGGCATAATCGCCATATTGCGCGCCCAGCTTGTCATCGACCTGACCGGCGGCGTCTTCCATCATCTTGGCGAACTCATTGAGCGCGCCCGACGCCTTGGCCTTCCCGTCGCCCGCCAGCGAGCGTGCCTTATCAGCCGCCTGGTTGCCGAGCTTCGACGCTTCGGTCTTGATCGTGTCCTTGGTCGTGCGCGCGGTCGACGCCTCGAACGTCACGTCTCCCGCCTCGGCCGTCAGCGGCACCGCGGGTTCGAACGTCGGTTCGACGTTGTTGTGGTCAGCCATTTGAAATCCCTCCGTCGTTTGCCGAACAACCGCATGGCTCTTCACGGGTTCCATACGAAACGACGCCCGGCACCGTTTGCGCGCCCGGCATCGGCCCGCTAAGGGCGGCGCCGAGCCTGCTGCCCCAAGCTTAGGGAGACCGTTACGTGACCGCAATCATCGACCTGCACGCCCGCCAGATTCTCGACAGCCGCGGCAATCCCACGGTCGAAGTCGACGTGCTGCTCGACGACGGCAGCTTCGGCCGCGCCGCGGTCCCCTCGGGCGCCTCGACCGGCGCGCACGAGGCGGTGGAGCGTCGCGACGGCGACAAGAGCCGCTGGGGCGGCAAGGGCGTGACCCAAGCGGTCGAGGCGGTGAACACCGACATCGCCGAGGCGGTGCTGGGCCTCGATGCCGAGGATCAGGCCGACGTCGATCAGGCGATGATCGAGCTCGACGGCACCGCGAACAAAAGCCGGCTTGGCGCCAACGCGATCCTCGGCGTCAGCCTCGCGGTGGCGAAGGCGGCGGCGGACGCGCGCGGGCTGCCACTCTATCGCTACGTCGGCGGGGTGGGCGCGCTGACGCTGCCGGTGCCGATGATGAACATCATCAACGGTGGCGCGCATGCCGACAATCCGATCGATTTCCAGGAGTTCATGATCATGCCGGTGGGCGCCGACAGCCTGTCGGAGGCGGTGCGCTGCGGGTCAGAAATCTTCCACACGCTGAAGAAGGGCCTGTCGGAAAAGGGCCTCAACACCGCGGTCGGTGACGAGGGCGGCTTCGCCCCCAACCTTGCCAGCGCGCCGGACGCGCTCGATTTCATCATGTCGAGCATCGAGAAGGCCGGCTACAAGCCCGGCGACGACGTGATGCTCGCGCTCGACTGCGCCGCGACCGAGTTCTTCAAGGACGGTGCGTATCACCTCGAGGGCGAGGGCCGCACGCTGTCGCCGCACGAGATGGCCGCTTATCTCGCCGACCTCGCCGCGCGCTATCCGATCCTGTCGATCGAGGACGGCATGGG
>CAJYLT010000031.1 GCA_913775795.1 uncultured Sphingomonas sp.
CATTCACCCGCTTGCGGCGGTCGGCGCCGGCATCGGTCGCGGTGTCGTCGGCATAACGGACATCCTCGGCCTGCATCCGGTTCAGCCGCTGGACGAGGGCGTATCGATACGCCTCCGCCTGTTCGAGGAAGCGCTGGTGCCCGGCAAGGTCGGTGCCCGCCGCCGACATCGATAAGGAGCGGAGCGCGATCGCCGGACTGGCAATGCCTGCCGCTGCGACCAGGGCGTTCTGCCGTGCCTGTGCGGCGAAGCTTTCGCGCGAATAGCGGTCGAGGAGCGCAGCCGTCATCCGCTCGCCCTCCAACGCCAAAAGCCCCTTGTAGTTGACGGGCAGATCCTCGACGCGCGCCGCGCCATAGCGCCGGAGTGTCGCGGCCTTGAACGCGGCGAAATGGGGATCGTCGGGATTGTGGCTGTCCCCCATCCGGCGAAGGTCGCGTGCGATCGCCACGTCGGTCTGGAGCCGGTTGCGTAGATCGTGCGCCCGGCTCGCGACGTCGGGGGCGAGGCGGGGGACGAGGATCGCCGTCACCGCCCAGATCGCCACCAGCGCGAGCAGCGCATCGCGCCCGTGGCGGGCCAGTGCCGACACCGCCAGGATCACGACCACCCACAGGGCAAGATAGGCGACATAGCCCGCGCCGATCACCAGCATCGGCAGCGCCGCCGCGTCCGGCTGCGCCGCGATGACGGCGAGGCCGGCCAGCGCGGGCAGCGCGGCGGCGAGCGCGACGGTGCCGAGCGCGACGAGCTTGCCCGCGATCAGTTGCCTGCGGCCGACGCCCTGCAACATCAGCAGGCGCAGGGTGCCCCGTTCCCGTTCGCGCGCGACGGCGGCGAAGCCCAGGAAGACCAGCAGGAGCGGCGCAACGGTCTGAAGCACGAAGGCGGGAGAGAGCTGGCCGAAGCGGACCAGCAGCGAGCTTTGCCGCACATCGCCGAAATTGGCGGTGTTCTGGCGATGCCCCTCCAGGAACATGCTGTTCCCCGTGAAGGCATCGACGCCAGGATCGAAGGCGGCAAGCGGCCCCAGCGGGCGGAAGATGAAGTTGCCGTAATGGACGACGCGGTGCGGATGGCGATCGGGTTGCGCATCGAACGCCGCCGCCGCCGCCGCCTGATGCCGCGCGCGCAGGTCGGCGATCCGCCGCTGGTGCGACCAACTGCTGGCGATCGCGACCATCGTCAGCAGCACGAGCAGCGCGAAGGCGATGACGGCGACGCGATTACGCAGCATCAGGCGCAGCTCGTCCCGGGCGATCAGGCGGACCCCGCTCATGCCGCCAGCCGCTCGCCGCCGAGCTGGAAGCGGGCATGGAGTGCGCGCACGTCGAAGCGGTCGGGCCCGCTTGCCTCGACCGCGTGGGCGACGCGGCCGTGCTCTAGGAGCGCGATCCGATCGGCGACGTCCGCGGCGGAAAGCAGGTCGTGCGTCACCATCAGCACCGCCGTCCCGCGCGCGCGCACCGACAGGACCAGCGCGTTGAAGTCGGCGGTCGCGCGCGGATCGAGGCCGGAGGTCGGCTCGTCGAGCAGCAGCACCGGCACTGCGCGGAGAAGTGCGACGGCGATCGCGACCTTCTGGCGCATCCCCTTCGAAAAGCCGCCGAGCCGCCGATGCCAGGCCGCCGCCTGAAGCCCGGCGGCGGCGAGCGCATCGGTGATCGCGGCGCGGTCGTACCGCTCGCCCGACAGCGCAAGCAGATAATCGGCATTCTCGACAGCGCTCAGATGGTCATAGAGCGCGACATTCTCGGGCAGATAGGCGATGCGCCGGTGCGCGGCGGCGGGGTCGGCGCCGGGATCGATGCCGCATACCGCGATGCTGCCCGCCTGACCCCGTTCGAAGCCGAGCAGCGCCGCCAGCGTCGTCGACTTGCCCGCGCCGTTGCCGCCGAGCAGCGCGGTGATGCTGCCCGCCGGCACGTCGAGCGACAGGCCGTCGAGCACGCGGTGCTCGCCGTAGCTCAGCACAAGCGATTGAATCGAAATGAGCGCGTCGGTCGCTGAATGCATCGGTACCTCTCGAACGTTGATGTGCCCCTAACCCGACCCGGCGGGATGTTACAAGATATCATTGACGACGTTATAACGTCACGGCACAGGCGGCGTGAACGGTGGCCGGATTGGAGAGGTCGCTTCTGATCGAATGGGGGAACTTCGATGCTGCGCCTTGTTTCGCGCCCTGTGCTGATGACGACGCTGGCCTTCGCCGTACCCGCCTGGGCCAGCGATCCCACCGGCGAGCCGCCGGCCGCCGATCAGGAGATCACCGTTACCGGCGTGCGCCAGGCCTATCGCGGCGACTTCACGCTGGCCGAAATCCCCCAGTCGATCGTGCAGATCGACGAGGCGGTGGTGAAGGAGAACAACTTCCTGCGGCTGGCCGACGCACTCGACCTCAACGCCTCGATCTCGCGCCAGAACTCGCTGGGCGGGCTGTTCGACAGCTTTGCCGTGCGCGGCTTTGCCGGGGACGAGAACATCCCGACCGGCTATCTCGTCAACGGCTTCAACGGTGGGCGCGGGTTCGGCGGCCCGCGCGACGTCGCCGGGATCGAGCGAATCGAAATCCTGAAGGGGCCGGCCGCCGCGCTGCTCGGCCGGGGCGAGCCGGGGGGCACGGTCAATCTCGTCACCAAGCAGGCGGAGATCGGCCGGACCTTCGCCAATGCCTCGCTGCAAATCGGCAGCTTCGACCGCGCGCGGGCGGAGGGCGATTTCAACCTGGCCGTCAGCGGCAACGTGACCGCGCGGCTGATCGGCTATGCCGAGGACGGCGACACGTTCCGCGATACGGTGCATCAGCGGCGCTGGGGCGTCCTGCCCTCGATCGGGTTGACGATCGGCGCCGACACGCGGCTGACCTACGACTTCGAATGGACGCGGGTCGAAACGCCGTTCGATCGCGGCATCGTCGTGCTTAACGGCGACTTCGGCACGGTGCCGCGCGGCCGCTTCCTGGGCGAGCCGGGCGACGGTGACCATGTCGCGCGCGCCACCGGGCATCAGCTTCGCGTGCAGCACGACTTCGGCAGGAACTGGAGCCTGCTGGTCGGTGCCAGCCTGCGCGACACGCTGCTGACCGGCTTCTCCTCAGATGCAGAGCTGGTGCCGTCGCGCCAGAAGCTGTTCGTCGACGGGCGCTCGCTCTCGCGTCAGCGCCGGTCGCGGCGATATGATTCGCGGCAATGGGTCGTCCGCGCCGAGCTGTCGGGCGAGTTCGAGGTGGCGGGCCTGCGCAACCGCGTGCTGGTGGGCGCCGATCACGACCGCTTCGACAACGACCAGCAGTTCGGGCGGGTCCGCCCGGCGATCGTCACCGGCGCGACCACCGATCGCGCCGGCTATGTGCTCGACATCCTCGATCCTGTCTATGGCCGCTTTCCGCTGCCGATGCCGGGCCCGCAGAACGACCGGCTGGACGTCCAGCAATCGACCGGGCTGTTCGTGCAGGACCAGATCGAGCTGACCGACCGGCTCCAGTTGCGCATCGGCGGCCGCTATGACGATGTCAGCCTGCGCACGCTCAATCGTCTGACCGGCATCGACAGCCGTCGCGGTGCCGGACGCTTCAGCCCGCAGGCGGGCATCGTCTATCGCCTGAGCGCCCCGCTGACGCTTTATGCCACCTATGGCGAGGGGTTTCGCGCGAATATCGGCACCGACGTGACCGGCGCGATCTTCGACCCGGAAACGAGCCGGTCGAAGGAGGTCGGCGCCAAGCTGGCAGCGTTCGGCGGGCGGCTGACCGGCACGCTCGCGGTGTTTCAGCTCGACAAGGCCAACGTGCTGGCGAGCGACACGGGTAACCCCGGCTTCTCGGTAGCGATCGGCAAGGCACGAAGCCGCGGCATCGAGCTCGACCTCAACGGCCGGCTGCCCGGCGACGTCGAGGTGCTGCTGAGCTATGCCTATCTGGATGCGGAAGCGCGTTCGACGCTGCTCGAGCCGAACTTCAACTTCCAGATCCGGCCCGGCGATCCGCTGGTCAACATTCCCGCCCACAACCTCAACGTTCAGGCGAGCAAGCGCTTTGCCGTCGGCGGTCGCGCCGCGCTGATCGGCGGCGGCGTCCACCATATCGGCGACCGGTCGGGCGAGACGGGCACGGCGTTCACGCTGCCCGCGCATACGCTTGCGCGGGTGTTCGGCGAGGTGGACGCAATCGAGGGGGTGACGGTGTTCGCGTCGGTGCAGAACCTCTTCGACGCGCGCTGGTACGCCAACAGCTATTCGCCCTTGTGGGTGCAGCCCGGTACGCCGCGCACCGCCACGATCGGTATACGGGCGACCTTTTGAGGCCCGGGGGGGTGGGGGGCGTTGCAGCTAGCCTACCGTCACGCCCTTCCAGAACGCGATGCGGCCCCGAATCTCCTCGGCCGCCGCCTTGGGGTCGGGATAGTACCACGCCGCGTCTGCGTTCTCCGCCCCGCCCACGTGCAGGCTGTAATAATGGGCCGTTCCCTTCCAGGGGCAGATCGTTGTCTTGCTGCTGGGCCGAAGGACAGTCGCGTCGACGCTGTCGGCGGGGAAATAGTGGTTGCCTTCGACGATGACGGTGTCGTCGCTCCGCGCAATCAATGCGCCGTTCCATCGGGCTTCGACCACATCCATTCTCCTGCTGACGATCCGACGAGTGGCGCCGCGGCGCATCCTGCCGCTGGAGGCTGCCGCCCGCCACGGTTCATTTGGCTTCGGGTGACACGGTGGCTGCCGAGCTGACACGCGTGACGCGTCGGACGAAGGCCGAAACATCCTCGAGCACGGGCGCGCGGCCTCGAAAGGGGCGGGCAAGGGCGAGCACGATCCCGACATGACCGAGCTTGGGATAGGCGCGGCTGTCGACCGTCACGCCGCCTGCACGCAACCGGGCGGCCAGCGCCTCGCTGTTGCGCGGAAGCACGACGGTATCGGCGGACCCGTACAGGAGCAGCGTGGCAGGATCGCCCGCCCCCGCAAAGGTCACGGGCTGCGTATCGGCCGGGTCCGGCGCCTGTCCGAAGGCGGCACGGCTCGCCTCGACGTCGAACGGCGCGAAGTCGTAGGGGCCGGCGAGCCCGACCAGCCCCTTCACGGCGGATCGCGTGTCCTTCAGCCAGCGCGGATCGACGGCCAGCATCGCGGCGATGTACGCGCCGGCCGAATGGCCCATCAGCACGATCGACCTGCCGTCGCCGCAATAGGCGTCGGCATGCTCGGCCGCCCACCGCACGGCCGCGGCGCCATCCTCGACGAAGGCGGGGTAGCGGACCTCGGGCACCAGCCGGTAGTCCGGCACGACGGTGACGAAGCCGCGCGCCGCGAGTGCGCGGCCGACGAACGCATAGCCGCGGCGCGTCCCGCTGTTCCAGCTGCCGCCATAGAAGAACACGACCACCGGCCGCGGCGCCGTGCACTTTCCCTGGGGTGCATAGACGTCCAGGCGCTGGCGCGCGTCCGGGCCGTAGGCAAGATCGCTGGCGACGCGTTCGCCGCCGCGATCCTTCGGCACCAGCCGATCGAAGGTCGTGAGCGGGGAGCACGCCGCGATCAGCGCCCCGAGCAGGATAGAGATGGCCGGGCGCGCATGTCGTAGCATCATTATGGGCGCGACGAATACCGACGTGCGCGGCCGCGGGCAACGTCGGCTGCGTTACACGGCAGGACCATTATCCGTTCGATCGCGCAATAGTAGCTGAGATCACTCGAAGTCCATGACTGGCTTGCAAATGATGTAAATGGGTAAAGCTGCATTGTTTCTAGGGTTGGGACCGATTGATGGAAGGGGCGAGATATTATTCGGGCTCCGCGAGGAGGCCGGGATGAGCGATCTGTTTTGGCTGACCGACGAGCAGATCGAGCGGCTGCGGCCGTTCATCCTCAAGAGCCGCGGCAAGCCTCGAGTGGATGACCGGCGGGTACTGAGCGGCATCGTCTTCGACATCCGCAATGGGCTTCGCTGGCGAGATGCGACAGCGCCTATGGTCCCCACAAAAGACTCTACAGCCGCTGAAAGCGTTGGGGTGAGGCGGAGAGGCGGGCGTGTTCACGCGGATGATGGAGGGTCTGGCTACAATCGGCGCCGAGCCAAAGACGGTCATGATCGGCGCGAGCTACCTCAAGGCGCACCGCACGGCATCGAGCCTGCGGGTTAAAAAGGGGATGTTGGGCGCCTGATCGGGCGCACCAAAGGCGGCATGAACACCAAGCTCATGCCGTTGTCGATGCGAACGGCCGCCCCTTGAGCTTCTTCATGACGGCCGGACAGGTCAGCGACTACCCCGTCGCGGCAGCCCTGCTGGACGACCTGCCAAACGCACAATAGCTGTCCGGCGACTGCGGGGACGACGCCGATTGGTTCAGGGACGCTCTCCAGGCCAAAGGCACCCAGCCATGCATCCCCGGCCGACGATCGCGCAACGAGCCAGTCAGATACGACAAGCGCCGCGGCCGGCGCCGCAGCCGCATCGAGATCATGTTCGGCCGCCTCAAGGACTGGCGGCGCATTGCCACCCGCTACGATTGCTGCCCCACGGCCTTCTTCGGTGCCGTCGCCCTCGCTGCCACCGTCATCTTCTGGGTATGATCAACGAGTCCTGACCCTTGGGCGCAGATAGGGCTTTTGGTTCGAGTGCGCGCCGTCAGCCCGTCCGATGCGCTGCTCCAAAATGCTGATCGCCAAGCTGATTACTACGCATTCAGTCGATGACGGAAAGCGTTCGCGATCGCGCTATTGCACGCGGCCGGCGGCACGTTGCGGCAGACGCTCGTCCCGCTCGTCATGGTCGGGAGGACTGCCGAACCCGCGCAGCAGCACGGCGAGTTCATTCTGTCGCCCCGTCGCCGTCTTCGAATAGACCCGCTTCAGATGCGAGCGGATCGTCTCGACCGATTTGCCGCTGATTCGGGCGATGTCTTCGATCGTGCCGCCGCTTGCGATCGAGCGGGCGACGGCTGCTTCGGTGGGCGTGAGATCGAACAGCGTCTGGATCAGCCGCGCATCGGGGGCGACGTCGAATGCCGGTCGCGCAACGACAGCAATCGTGGTGGCGCCGGCGAAAACTTCGTGCGCGCTGCGGCGGACGGGGACCAGGTGGAGCGCCGCGACCCCGATACCCAGTTCGTCGCGGATCGCGACCGACGCGCCCTTGCCCGTTGCCAGCACGTTGGACAGCGCCGACACGAAGGCCTGGTCGGACCCGCGATGCCCGAAGCGCAACCGGTCGCGCTGTTCGAGAAGACCGTCCTCGAGCTGCGTGCCGAAGCGGTGATTGTGCGCGATCACCTCTCCCCGTCGGCCGAGGATCGCGGCACCTGCGCCGATTCGTCCGAACGCCTCAACGATCGAACGGCACTCGCGCAGTTGAAGCTCGGACGCGAGGATTGCTGCGCGCGCCAGATGCGGGCGCAGCGTATCGAGTCGCGGTACCGCGCGTTCCAATTGCTCGCGGTCGGGAAACCCCTCTACCGTCAGGATGATGCGGTCGCTCGCGGTGCCGAGGATGACCGTGCCGGCACCCTTGTCGAGGTTCGCGGGCGTCAGAAAGTCGCGGTAGACGGGCAGCGTTGCCCGCGCCTCGTCCGAGTGCACGTCGTAGTCGGTGACGAAGCCGGGATAATCGAGTCCCGCCAGCGGCGCGGTGCGCGCATTGTCGATGTGATAGCCGCCCGCGATGAACGCCTCGACCAGCGGCGTAGCGCCGGGCGATACGAGAACGTGGGGATCGCTGTCGAGGTGGCGTCCCAGGGTGCCGCCGATCGCGCCGACCATCGTCGCAAGTTGTTCGAGCAATATCGGCCACCGCTCCGGCATCAGCGCGGCTTCGTAGATTCGGCCGATCATGGATTCGTCGGACATGCTGCGATCCCCCATCGCGGCGTTGTCGTGGTGGCCGAACATCGCCGACCGGTGGCTGAACGAACTCGAGTCGTGCGCAGGATGCGTTCGCATATGAGGCATGATCGCTCTCTCACCCAATTGGGTGATGCCCACTTAAATCGGCAAGTTCATCACCGCAATGCAATTGGTGGGGGCCAAAGCCAAGTGCAGACGATTTTGTAAAGAATCCGAGATGTTCGAAGCGTCGACTTGTCACGGGCAGACATGCTTCGTGCGATGACTTCCTATGTCCATTATTTACAATGACGGAGATCGTCCAAATCTCTTCGTCTGCCTGGCCGAAATGCCCTTGCCCTCTTGGGGGTGGAAGCTTCGTGGGGGATTTCATGCATTTGACGGCTGCCCGGCGGGTCAAGGCGCCTGCATCGGTTGGACTGATCGTCGCAGGGCTGTTCGCGCCTGGCGCCGCGGCCGCCCAGATCGGCGTGAATCCCGCCCCGCAGACGCCGGTGCAGCAGTCCCGGACCGTCCCCACGCGCGCGCAGATCGAGGACCTGACGCCCGAGGCCGGCGACGGCCAGCGTCGCCCCGTCCTCAACGTCGAACGATTGCCGGAGGCGGGGCCGTGCCCGCTGGAGGGGAGCACGCTGACCGTCGACATCGCGCGCGTTCGTTTCGTGTCGGCGCGGGGCGACCCGCTGCCGCCGGCGCTTGACGCGGTACTGGCGCCGCTGGCCGAGGTGCAGGCCGGCACTCGCCCGATCCGCGAGGTTTGCGAGATCCGCGACGCCGCGGCGCGTGCGCTTTATGCCGCCGGCTATGTCGCCGCGGTCCAGATCCCCGCGCAGGAGGTCGGTGACGCGACGCTCAAGCTGACGGTGATCGCCGCGCGGATCGTGGAAACGCGGATCACCGGCTATGACGGCCCGCTTCCCGCATCGATCGCGGCGCGGGTGGAGGCGATCCGCGGTATCGACCCGCTCAACCGGATCGAGGTCGAGCGGCTGCTCCTCCTGGCCAACGACGTGCCAGGCCTCACCCTGACGCTGACGTTGCAGCCCGCTGGCCGCGACCCGGGCGACGTGATCGCGATCATCGCGGTCCAGCAGCGCAAGGCGCTGGTGCTGGCGAACTATCAGAACACCGGCTCGCGGCAACTGGGGCCGTCGCTCTTGTCGGTGCGCGGCGAATTCTACGATCTGACGGGTCTTGCCGACGCGACCTTCATCGGCGTGTCGCAGTCGAGCCAGTGGGACGAGGTCCACGTCATCCAGGCGGGACATTCGATGGGGCTGGGGGCGGGCGGCACCCGCATCGGTATCCGCGCCAGCCAGGCATGGTCCAATCCCGATATCGATCGGCTCGACCTTCGCAGCCGGTCGCTGATCGGTGGCATCGACCTGTCGACGCCGCTGCTGCGCCAGTTCGTCCGCACGGGAAGCCGGGTGCAGGACTTGAACTTCTACGTCGGCGCGGGCGCAGAACTTATCAATCAGCGCTCGATCATCCGATCGGGCAATGCCGACCTTCCCTATTCGCGCGATCGGCTGCGCGTGGCCTATGCGCGGATCGGCGGGCGCGTCATCAGCCGCGACGCGTTCGGCATGACGCGATCCGACACCGACATGCTGGTCGAATTGCGCAAGGGCATGTCGATCCTCAACGCGACGCGGCGCGGGGTGGACGGATCGGGTTATCAGCCCTCGCGTCTCGATGGCGATCCCGAGGCTTTCGTCGTTCGCGCTACCTTCAATCAGACGCTGCGCCCGTTCGCGCGTTTCGACCGGTTGAGCTTCGACCTTGCCGCTTTCGGTCAGTGGGCGAACCGGCCGCTCCTCAATCTCGAGGAGTTTTCGGTCGGCAACCTGACCTATGGCCGCGGCTATGATCCGGGGGCCAATGCCGCGGACCGGGTGGCGGCGATCCGCATCGCGCCGCGCATCCGCCTGACCGGCCCCGCGAGCGACATCCAGGTCGAGGCGACGGGCTTTTACGACGCCGTCCGGATCTGGAACCTCGACCGCGGCACCAGCGAAACCGACCGTACGCTGAGCTCGGCCGGCGGCGGCGTGCGCGTCACGATGGCCGATCGCTTCGCGCTCGAACTTACCTACGCAAAGCCGCTCGACCGTGCGCTGACGATCGACGCGCGGCGGCCCAGCGACCGCCTGCTGGTCTCGCTGACGACCCAACTTGCTCCCTGGAGGTTCGGACGATGAGCATGATCGCGACGAAGACCATCCGCCGCCGCCGGGCGGCGCTGCTCGGTGGCGTGGCGCTGGGGATGCTGGGCGCGGGCAGCGCGGCGGCGCAGACCGGTCCGGCGCCGGGTACGCTGCCGGTGCTGAACAATGCCGGCGGCGCGACGGTCAGCACGACCGGCACGGCGATGTCGGTCGACCTCAACGACGCCAACCGCGCGATGGACTGGAATTCGTTCAGCGTCGCACGCGACGCATCGGTCGCATTCCGGACCGGCGACCAGTCGACGGCGTTTACCGTCCTGAACCGCGTGACGGGCAGCAACCTGTCCGAAATCTACGGCGTCGTCACGTCGCAGTCGAACATCGCGGTCTGGCTCTCGAACCCCAACGGCATCGTCTATGGCTCGTCGGGCGCCTTTTCGGGCGGTAGCCTCGTCCTGACGACCGCGGCACTGACGGCGATACCGACGGGGACGCAGACGCTTTCCGACATGCCGGCGACCGGCATCCGGATCGCCGCCAGCGAGGCGAACGGCGGCGTCACCGGCATCAACGTCGCCGGCAGCCTGATCGTCGCGGCGCAGCAGATCGACGTGACCGGCAGCATCGCCGCGACCGGCGACGTCGTCTTGGTCGCGGCCCGATCAGTCGACGTGCCCGCGGCGCTCGGCAGCAACGTACGGATCAAGATCAACGAAGGGACGACCGTCGCGCAAGGCCGCGTCGTTATCGGCGCGGGCGGCAGGGTCGAGGGTCTGGGGACCGTCACGCTGGCCGGCGCGGCCGGGAATGCGACCGAGTTCCTGCTGGGCATCGAGCCGAGTGCCGGGTTGTCGGCGACCGTGCGCGGCGGCCGCGTCGTGCTGGCTGCGGGCGCGAGCTCGACCGAGGCGCCGTTCAATGCCGTTACGGTCGAACCGGGCGCCGCGGCGGGCACGCACCGCATCGCACCCACCGGTACGATCGCGGCGACGGGGCTGGTCGAAATCGGCTCGGCCGGCACGATCGCGGGCGCGGCGGCAGATACCGGCACGATCGAAGGCTCGGCAATCCGCATCGCCGCGGCGGGCGACGTCACGCTTGCCAACGCGATCACTGCCGCTGGCGACCTGAGCATCGCCTCGAACGGCGGCCCGCTCACGCTCAGCGGCAACCTGAAAGCGACAGGCGGGGCGGTTTCGCTGACGGGGGCGAGCGCGGTGGGGCTTGGCACCGCCGGCGCGACCCGGTCACTGGCTGCTGGCACCGGCATCGTGGTTCGTGGCGGCGCAGGTGGGATCGCCGCGGCGGGCGGTTACACGATCCAGTCGGGCTTTGCCGACGGGACCAGCGGCATCGACCTGGCGATCGGCGGCGGCGGCTTTGCCCTGGCGGGCGTGACCCTCCGTGCCGGGACCGAGGCGACCGCCGGCGCCGGTTTTCGCGGTAACCTGTCGCTGACGTCGACCGCGCCGGGCGGCGTGCCGCTGACGCTGGAAGCGGTCGACGCGAACCTGTTGTCGGTCACGGGTGCGTTGAGTGAAATCTCGATCGGCCGCATCGGTGTGAACGGCGACCTGACCCTCGTTTCGGAAGGCCGACTGGCGCTGGACAGCGCCGTGTCGCGCGACGGGTCGATCGGTCTGACCGCGGCGGGATCGGTCGGCGGGCGCGGGGCCGGGCGTACCAGCCTGCGTGCGGCGGCGGATGGGCGTTTCATCGGCGTACGTGCGGGGGGCGCCGCCTCGCTCGGCGATCTGGTCGCGGGGACGATCGGCAGTGGCGCGGCACTGGGCGCGACGCAATTGTCGGTCGAGGCATCGGCGATCGACTTCCTCAACGCGCGTGCCGCCACCGGCGACGTATTCCTGATCGCGACCGGCGCTGGGGCAGCCGGGTCCGTGCGCGGCACCGCAATCGACGCGCCGCTCGGCAGCGTCACCCTCCGCGCCGGCGGCGACATCGTCGGACAAGCGGCGCCGGGTGCGATCGCCGGCGGCATCCGCGTGGCGCGCGCGCGGGCCGGCAGTATCGACCTGATGGGGGCGGGCAATGCGCGGCTTGCGGACCTCGATACGCTCGGCGACCTGTCGGTCCGCGCGGGCGGCTCGATCACTGGCCTGGCAGCGGCGGGCGACCTGTCGGCCGGGGCGGGCATCAGCGTGCGGGCGGGCGGCAATCTGACCGTCGGCAGCATCGCGGCCCCGGCGGGCCGCGTCGCGCTCGGCTTCGTCGATCTGGGCGCCGCGGGGGGCGCGGTGACGGTCGACGCGGCGGCGATCTCGGCGGCATCGATCGACACCGCGGGCACCGTGACGCTGCGCGCGGCCGATGCGCTGTCGATCGACGCGTTGGGCTTCGGCGTTCGCCCTGCGGCGGTGACGCTGCGCCAGTCGGTCGCGGCCATCGGCGGCGAGGATCCGGGGGCGGTCCGGTGGGCCGCCGACGGCGTGCTGTCGCCGGGTTTCGGGGGCGCGATCTTTGCCGCCGGCGGCGCGCTCCTCGTCGACGCCGGGTTCGATCCCGCTGCGGTGGGCGCGGCCGGCATCGCGCAGGTGGCGCGCGCGCGCGCCGCCAGCATCTCGATCGGCGGCGAGGGCGTGAGCGTCGCCAGTGCGATCGCGGGTGCAGGCGCGCTCGACATGACAGCGCGCAGCGGTGGCCTGTATCTCGGGCGCGGCGCGGCCACGGGCGATGCCATACTTCGCAAGCGCGGTGCGTCCGGCCCGGTCGATGCCGACGAACTTCGGGTCGCCGCGACACTCGAGACGGGTGGCGCGATAGGGGTGACGAGCGATACCGACGTCCGCGCCGCGTCGATCACGGGCGGCGGCGAGGTCTCGATCGCCGCTGCCGGGTCGGTCACCGGGTTGAAGCGATCGCTGCTTGCTGCCGACGCTCGCCTCGCAGCAGGCTATGAGCGTGCGGATATAGCGGCGGGGGCGACGACGGCGCGTGTCGACGTGCGCGCGGCGGGCGGCACGGCGCAGCTCGGCGCGGTCGTCGCCGGCGCGGCGGGCGCGGTCGACGCGCGGCTCAATCAGCTGAGCGTGATCGGCGTCGGCGTTGACATCACGCGGGCGACAGCCGGGAACGGCAACCTCGTCCTGTCCGCGGGCACCGGCGGACTGCGTCTGGCCGAGGGCACGGCGGGCTGGGGCGTCGGCCGCTACGATGCCGGAACCGATCGCTACGATGCGGGGATCGTCAGCGCGGCCGACGCCCAGATCGGGACGCTGACCGCGACGGGCGGGGACCTGTCGATGCGCGTCGCCGGTGTGCTGACCGGGATGCGCGCAGCGGGGGAGAGCGTTGCCGATATCGCGACCGGCCTGACCGTGGGCGATGCCGCGGTCGGCAACCTCGCGCTCAACGGCAGCGGCGATGTGGTGCTGGGTGCAGCCGCAAGCGAACTTGTCCAGATCGATGCGGGGGCAAGCGCGCGGATCGGTTCGATCACCGCGGCGCGGCGCGCGCGGATCAACGCCGGGGGCTCGATCACCGGCCTTGGCGGCGCCGCGGCAACCGCGTCGTCGGGGGCCAACCTGATCGCGGTCAACGGGGCGGTTCGGCTCCCCGTACCGGCGGGGACGGCGGGTCCGGTCGCGGCGGTGCTGGGCGATGTGCGCGCCGGCACGACGGTATCGCTGGCGGCTGGTCGGCTGTCGGCACGTTCGATCCGGGCGGGCACGGACGCGACCATCGGCGCGAGCGGCGGCTTGGTCGTCGATCGCATCGCCGCGGCAAGCGCGACGGTGTCGGCCAGCGGGGTCATTACGGCGGATACCGCAACGCTGACCGTCGACGCGGCGGGACGCCTGGCACCGGGGTTCGGCGCCGCGAATATCAGCGCGACCGACCCTGGCGCGACGATCGCCTTAACGGCCGGCCGGGTCGTTCAGGTCGGCTCGGCGATGGCGGGCACCGGCAGCACGCTGATGGCCGGCGTGGCTGGAGGCGCCGACCAGCTGTCGATCGATGCCGGCGCGATCAGCGCCCAGGCGCTTGGCGCATCGAACGGCTCGCTGCGGCTGACGGCGCGCGCGGGCGACCTTTATCTCGGCATGCCGGCAGCCATCGACGCGGCCGCGCCGCTTCGCGTGGCCTTTGCCCGCGACCGCGCGACGCTGACGAAGGGCGGCGGCGATGGCCGGGTCACGATCACCGGCACGATCGAGGGCGGCACCGGTGGGACCGCCGGCAGCGGAAGCGGCGACGACGGTCTGGTCGCGATCTCGAGCAGCACCGATATCGGTGCGCGGCGGATCGTCAGCATGACCGGCGATGTCGATCTCGCGGCGGCGGGAACGATCGGCGGGCTGACGGCGCTCGATCCGACCCTCGGCGGGCCGCCCCCGCGCTTCGCGACGGCGGGCGAGGTACGGCTCGGCGATCTCGATGTCGGTGGGGCGCTGTCGGTCGCGGCCGGCGATATCCGCATCGGTGCCGCGCGCAGCGGGCGCTCGATCAGCCTCGATGCGCTGGGATCGGTGACCGGCCTGGGCGAAGCAGCGGCGGGGCCGGCGACCGGCTATCATGCGCTGGCGATCGTGGCCGACCGCAATGTCGCTGTCGGCGGCTTGACTGCCGATACGCTCGATCGGGCGGCCATCGGTGCCGTCGCGGCGGGCGGCGACATTCGAGCCGACGCCGACCGCCTGTCGATCGGATCGGTCGATGCCGGCGGTTCGGTGTTCCTGTCCGGTAATGACCTATGGCTCGGTCGCCTGACAGCCGGTGGCGCGCTGACGGTCGCGGGCGGCAGCGACTTCTCGACCGCGCCGCTGCTGTTCGCTGCCGATCGCTGGGACGAAGGTAGCGAACGCCTCGCGAGCGGTTTCGGCGCGGCGAACCTCGACGTCACGGCGGCGGGCACGGCGACGGGATCGACGGGTACGATCACGGTCCGGGCGGGCCGCGCCGCGCAGCTCGGCACCGTCACGGCAGGCGCCGGGACCAGCGCGATGCTCGACGCGGACGCGGCACCCCGCGATCAGCTGAATATCGATGCAGCGGCGCTTTCGATCGCAATTGGCGAGGCGCGAAACGGCGGACTGCGCCTCCTGGCCGGCAATGGCGGCCTTTACGCCGGGACGTTGCGTGCAGGAACGACGGTTTCGGTGACGAAGGCGGGGACACCCGGCACGATCGCGGCCGGGGACGAGCTGCGCATCGGGACGCTGACCGCGGGGACAGCAGGCGCGACCGGCACGATCACGTTGTCGTCGAGCAGCGCGGCAAGGCTTGGGTCGATCGGCACGGCGAGCGGCGATATCCGCATCGGCAGCGAAAGCGCGGCAGGGGCGGTGCTCGTCAGCGGCCTGCTGCGCGAGATGCCGGCGACAGGAACCGACGGGCAGATCCTGACCGGCTATGACGGCGCGAACCTGTCGGCCGGCGGAGCGGCGGGGCGCATCGTCGTCCAGACGAGCGACGCGAGCAAGCTCGGCATCGTCGGGGCCGGCGACCGGCTCTTCGTCCGTGCCGCCGAACTCGATGTCGATCGCGCGGTGTCGCGTACGGGCGACATGGTGCTGGCGACGACGACGGGGCGTCTGCGGTTGGGCGTTGGCGAGGCCGGCGGATCGGCGACACTGACCGCTGGCGAAGCGCCAGGAGCACTCGCCGCCGCGGAGATCGTGTCGTTGACGGCTGGTGGGGACCTGACGCTGCGGGCGGCGCGCGGGGTCGGTGGCTGGCTTGCGGCCGGCGCGGCGGCGGGCACCGCCGCCGACGGACTGCGGCTCGGCAGTGTCGACGCGGGCGCGGCGGTGACGATCGATGCGTCGGGTAACGCCCGGCTCGGCGAGATCGGTGCGGTCGGCGCCTTGTCCGTCAGGGCGGGCGGTGCGGTCACCGGCCTCGGCAGCGCGATCGCGAGCGCGGCCGACGCGATTACGCTGTTGAAGGCCGGCGGGAATGTTCAGGTCGGGGGAACGGCCGGCGCGTCGTTGGCGGCCGCGGCGATCCGCACGGTCGAGGCCGGCGGATCGGTTGGCGTGACGGCGGGCACGATCGCCGTGGATCGCGTGACGTCGGGCGGCTTGACGAGCCTGTCGGCAGGCAACGCGTTGTCTGCCGGTTCGATCGGTGCCGGCGGCACGGTTTCCGCGACGACGACGCGCACGGGCGGCGGCGACGTGGATAACAGTGTGCTGTCGGGTGGCGGCGTCCTCGCGCAAGATTATGGTGCGGCGAAGCTCACGGCGCGGACCGGGGCCGCGGCCACGGGCTCGATCGCGGTGACGGCAGGCAGCGTGGCGCAGCTTGGCACTATCATCGCGGGTTCGACGTTGGCGGATCCGTTGCTGGCGACGCCGCAGATTACGGTAACGGCGAAGGCGATGCGCATTGACGCAGCGACGGCGTTCGGCGGGGCGATCGACCTGTCGGCCAGCGTCGGCGACCTGGGCATCGAGGCAGGGCGGAGCGGCAGCTGGACACGGCTGCGCAAGACCGGGGGCGAGGGGATCGCCTATCTCGGGACGATCGTCAGCGGTACGCAGGCCGCCGCCGGCGGGATCATCCCGGCGGGGGCAAGTGGCGCGATCGGGTTCGGCGGGGGAACGACCCTCGTCGACAGCAGCACCGCGATACGCGGGACCTCGATCCAGGCGATGACCGGCGACATTCTGCTGCGCGCCGTCGATGGGGTGACCGGGCGCGCCGGTGCGAGCGGGACGACGGCGGACTTCGCGATCGGCTCGATCACCGCCACGAACGCCGCGCTCGACAGTGCCGGCACGATGCGGATCGGCGAAGCACGCATCGCCGGCACACTCGACCTGACGGCCCAGGGCTCGATCACGGGCCTTGCCGACGAGGCGGCGGCCGGCGGGAGCGGGGGGCTGATGCTAGCGGCAGCGCGCGGCGTCGACGTGCGGGGCAGCGGCGCCGCCGCGCTTGCGACCGCGGCGCTCGGCACCGTTATCGCGGGCGGGCCGGTCCGGCTTGAGGACGGGTCGGTGCTGACCGACAGCGTTCGTATCGCAGCTGGCCGGATCACCGCGACGACGATCGATGCCGCCACAGGTGCGGTCGCACTGTTGGCCGGGTCCGCGATCGACATCGGGTCGGTCGTTGCCGGAACGCTCAAGGGCGTAACGGCCGGCGGCAACGGTGCGGTCGACCGCTTCGTCAGCGGTGTGAGCGACACGGCGGCGGGCTTTGACGAAGAGCGGCTGGTCGCCGGCTTCGGTGACGCGCGTCTGCTCGCCGGCGGGGCGCTTCGGGTGACGAGTGCGCGGGGGGCAGTCCAACTGGGACGCAGCACCGGTGCCGACACCGCCATCACGGCAGAGGCGATGACCGTTCGCCGCCGTGACGGGGGGGCGGGACCCGCGCTGGCCAGCACGGGCAACGCGGCGCTCACCAGCCGTACCGGGGCCTTGTACATCGAAAGCCTGACGGCGGCGGGCGATGCCGTCCTGATCAAGGGCGGCGGTACCGATGAAATGCGTATCGGGACGTTCGGCGCGCGTACGGGGATGTTCGACAGCACGACCTCGATCCGCCTGGGCCAGGCCGCGGTGAGCGGGCGACGGGAGGAAATGGTGCCGGAACTGCGGCTGAGGGCGACGGGTGGGGCCGTTACCGGGCTGTTCGCGACGGCGATCGACGGCCGCCTCGACGACGGTCACGGCCGCGCCGATCTGGCCGCCACGGCGGCGGGCGGACGGATCGAGGTGAGCGCGTCGGGGATCGCACAGCTCGGCAGGGTAGAGGCTACCGGCACGGCGGCGACCGCAGTGGCGCCGACCGCCGCACCGCAGATCGTGGTCGATGCCGGCTCGATCGACGCCGCGACGCTGCGGGGGGCGGACGGCTCCCTCGGACAGGCGGTTTCGGCAGGGGCGGGCAACATCCGCCTGAATGCGACCGGCGTCCTGCGTGCCGGTCAGGTGTCCGCTGGCGGGGGCGTGACCGCCACGACGCTGGCAAGCGTGGAATTCGGCGAGGTCACGGCATCAACCGGGGACATCGCCGTCAACGCGCGTGGCGGCAGCGTCAGCGGCCTGTCGAACCTTCCGGGCGTGGCCGCGGCGACCGATGGACGGCTGCTCACAGGCTACGGCCGGGCGGTGCTGACGGCGAAGGGCGTCGATCGCACGATCACCGTGATCGCCGGGTCGACGCAGCAGTCGACGAGCGCGAACCGGGTCCAGCTCGGCAATGTAACGGCGGGGAGCAGCGGCGCGACCAATCGCCTTGCCAACCAGATCTTACTGCGCGGCGGTGCGGTCGAGGCGCTGGCGGTCACTGCGAGGAACGCCAATGCCGTGATCGAGGCGCGCACCGGCGGCGCCCGCGTTACGGCGCTGACGGCGGGCGGCGGGATCGAGGAGCGTCTGGGCGACGGCAGCTACGCCGCGGGCGTCCGCGCACCGGGCACGATCGAGATCGGGAAGGCGACTGCCACGACGGGCGACCTTCGCCTGATTTCGACCGGCGGCGACATCGCGGGCCTCGGCTTCGACCCCGCTGCTTCGGCGGCGACCGACGGGCGGATGCTCGGCCGATATGGCCGCGCCGACCTGACCGCGACGGCTGCCGATCGGCGTATCCTCGTCGAGGCGAGCGGCACCGCGCAACTGGGGGCGGTGACGGCCGGATCGGGTGCCGGCACCGCGACCACGGTCCAGACCGACATTCGCGCCGGTGCGATCGACGTGACGACCGCGGCCGCCGCCAATGGCGGTTTGTCGATGGCGGCGGGCCGCGGCGGGCTCTGGCTCGGCACCGGCAGTGCCCGCGGCGACGTGACGATCGACAAGCAGGGCGGGACCGGCAAGGTGTGGATCGGCACCGGCGGTATCGCCAGCACGGCGGGCAACGTGACGATCGGATCGACCACCGATCTCGACACCGGCGGCGCGATCCGCGCTGCCGGGATCGTTCGCGTGAACAACAACGGCACGAACGCGACGCAGATCGGCGGCACAGCCACCGAGAGCGGCGCAGACGGCTTCACGCTGAACGACGCCGAGTTCAACCGGCTGGGCGGTGCGACCGTCATCGTCGATGCGCGCGGCAACACGATGACGATCCGAAGCCTGTCGATCGGCGACAATGCCGGCGGCACCGCCGCGAACAAGAGCATAAAACTGCTGAGCACGGGCGCTGTGAACCTGACCGGCCCGATGAAGGGTGCCGGGAGCGGACGCGTGCTTCAGATCGGCGGAACCGACGCCGAGCTTCCCGTCGACGACAAGTTGGCCATACCGACCAATCTCGCCACGTCGATCAGCGCGACGCTCGACAGCGGCGCCTCGATCGACTGGGCGGGCGGCCGGCTGGCGCTGGCGGCACAGCGGATCGCGTTCGGCAACCAGGCGCTGCGCAGCGCGATCGGTGCCGGCAGCGCCGCGGTAATCGCACGGCTGGTGTCCGACCCGTCATCGGCGCTGTATCGCGGCAATGACCAGAACCGCGTGTACCTGACCGCGGGCGAGCTTTCGGTGACCTATCGCGACTATGCGCTGTTCCAGAACAGCGGCGCGAACGCATCGGCGACCTCTGGTGCGGTCCTGGGGTCGAGCGCTACGCCGAATCAACTAGCGCTGCGCCTGACGGCGCTTGGCGACACGGGCCTCGACGGGTTCGCGCTGTTCGGCTCGGTCAACGGGTTCATCGCCAGCGCCGCCGCGCTCCAGCCGGCGACCGTGATCGACTTTGCCGGCGGCTCGCCGCGCGTCGTTCGCATCACGCTTGCCAATTCGCGGATCAACGGGTGCGGCATCGGCGTGACCAGCGCGGGCTGCCTCGCCGGGACGCCGCCGCCGCCCGCGCTCACGCTGTTCGACGAGCGGCAGATCCAGCTCTTCGGCACCGACAGCAATCCCGAGCTTCAGTTCGAGCCGTTGATCGGCACCAACAACGAGGGGCTGATCGGCGATCTGGCGACCGGTGCCGCCGCCGACCAGTGCATCGCCGGACAGGAAACCAACTGCCCGGCGCCAGAGAAGTCCGCACCCAACCAGGAGGTGAAGCCGTGACCCGTCCGCTGTCGTCGATCGCCGCGCTGCTGGCCGGGAGCGCGCTTGCCGCCATCGGCACCCCCGCCGCGGGGGCGCAGCGCGCGCTACCCGGCCGCTTTGCCGTCGGTGCCGATGTCAACCGCGACCCTTGCATGGCCACGCGGTCCTGGACCAACGGCAAGGCACTGCTCAACGAGCGGGACCAGCCGTTCGTCGTCACCTGTCGCGGATCGGCCGAGCAGCGCGCATGGATCGATTTGGCTGCGGAAAAGCCGGCGCTTGCCGCCGATGCTTGCGGCTCGGCCGAGCAGGCGACGATCGACGGCATCGGCCCGGTCACGCTGCGTCGCTGCCTCGATGCGCGGCTGGCGGGCGAGGCCGTGGTGGTCGAGACGCCGACGCTGCGTCTGTCGGCGATGCAAGGGGCGCTCGGCCCGGGCCTGACCGCGTTGCGGGCAGCGCTGACGGGCGATCCGGGCGCGGCGGCCCCGTCCCTCGATCCGCAGCGCGTCGCAGCGTTGGCGAGGCCGCCGGCGGACGCGCGCCCGGCCGCGGTGGCGGCGACGGGCCTCGACGTATCGAGTGCGGTCGCGCAGGGCCTTCAGGCCATCTATGCCGGCCGCAATGTCGAGGCGTCGCGCCTTCTCAACGACGCCGTCGCGCTGTTCGCGAAAGCGACGCCGATCCAGCGCGCCGAACTGCGGCTGAATGCCGGGCTCGCCGATTCGAACATCCGCGAATTCGGCGCCGCAGACGGCCACTTTGCCGCCGCCGCGGCGCTGCTTGCCGAAGCGTCGCCCTCGCCGGCCCGCGCACGGCTTGCCTCGCAGGCGAGCGGCTATCGCGCCCTCAACTTCGCCAACCAGGGCAAGTGGCAAGCGGTGCTGACCGAATTGTCAAGCGCGGGCGCGAGCGGAACGCCGCTCACCGACGCCGCGACGCTGGCCCAGATCAATGGCGGGCGGGGCGGAGGTCTTCAGCTAGGCGTCGACACCGACCGGCTGAATCAGATCATCCTTTTGGCCCAGCAACATGTCGCCCGCTCGACCGCGCTCCTGCGCCTCGGGCGCCCGGCGGAGGCCGAGCAGGCGCTGCGCGATGCCAAAGTGCAGGGCGTCGACGTCATCGAGGCGGCGCTGGGCGACGGCGATGCGTCCGGGCGCCTCAACTGGCTGCGTGCCCGGCTCGAGCGACAACAGGCGCGCATCCGATACGCCCGCGGTGATACGGCAGGAGCCCTCGCCAGTTTCGACTGTGCGTTGGCGACGATGCACGCGGTGGCGATGCCCACGAGCGGGTGCCTGTTTCCCGACAATCCGGCGCGTCGCGGCGTGGCCCTTGCCGGTCCGGCGATCGCCGATGCCGAGCTCGAGCGGACTGCGATCCTCGCGCGGCAGCCGGGCGTCGACCGCGCGGCGATCCTAGCGCAGTACGAGCAGGCGGTGGCGACGCTTGCCAGCCAGTCGGAGGGCGGGTTCGTCGCCTCGCCGTTGCTCGCCCCCTATCTTCGTATGCTGGTCGAGGATGCGGGGCGCGGCGACATGCGGGCCGCCGAGCGCTATTTCGCCGCGCTGCAGACGGTGCGTGAGCCGGGGATCGCGCGCGAACTCGCGACCCTTCAGGCGCAGGTGGGCAGCGGCACGGCCGGTGCAATGGTTCGCGAGCGGCGCGAACTGGAACGGCGGCGCGGGCAGTTGCGCTACGAAATCGCCGGCCTTGCGCCCGACGCCCCCCGTCTTGCATCGGCACAGGCCGAGGCCGCCGACGTGTCGGCGCGGCTGGACACGCTGAACGCCGAGCTTGCACGCAGCGGCGCGGCAGCGGCGGTCGACGACGCCGCGGTCACCATCGCACAATTGCAGGGCGCGCTTCGCCCGCACGAGGCCTATTGGAAGCTTTCGCCCGTCGGCACGCAGCTGTTCGGCGCCGTGGTCACGCGCGAGGGGCCGGTCGTCTATGCGGTCGATGGCACCGCCGACGACGTGGCGGCTCTGTCGGACGCCGTACTGAAGACCGCGCGGTCAACCACCGGCGACGACGGGCGCGTACGCGTCCGGCCGTTCGCGACCGCCGATTCCTACGACCTGTTCCGGCGCGTCGCAGGGACGGGTGCGGACCGGCTGCGCGCCGCCGAGGCGGTGATCGTCGATAGCGGGTCGACAATGGGCGCGCTGCCCGCCGCCGTCCTCGTCACCGCGCCCGTCGCCACGGCAAGGACGGCGCGCATCGATTACGGCAGCGTCCCGTTCCTCGTGCGCAAGGCGGCCGTCGCCAATGCGCTGTCGCCGCGCGCGTTCCTGCGCGTGCGATCGGCGGTGGCGCCGTCGTCAGCACCGCGAAAGCTCATCGGTTTCGGCGCCAATGCGGTGCCGCCGGAATCCGTGAGCCCCGCGGTCGCGGAGACGCCCGTCGCGCTCGCCGCCGCCTGCGTCATGCCCTATGCGCGCTGGGCGGGGGCGATGCGATACAACGCCCCGATCCCGATCGACGAGATCAGGGCCGGCGCCGCCGCGATCGGCGATCCCGGCGCGCCGATCGTCACCGGCGACGGCTTCACCAATGCCGCGATCATCGACGACAGCGAAGCGGGTAAACTGGCGCAGTACCAGATCGTCCATTTCGCCACCCACGGCCTGCCCGCGACGCCGATCCCCGGCATGTGCGAGACGCCGCTGCCGCCCTCGCTCCTCACCTCGGTCGAACCGCCCGCGCCGGGGGCGCCTAGCCGGTCGAACGGGCTGCTGAGCTATATCGACGTGGCACGACTTCGGCTCGACGCCAACCTCGTCATCCTGTCGGCATGCGACACCGCCGCCAGCGTGAGCACCGAGGCGGGACGCCTGGCCGGGCAGGAAGAGTCGGCCCCGACGCTTGACGGGCTCGTTCGCGCCTTCATCGTCGCGCAGGCGCGTGCGGTAATGGCAACCTATTGGAGCGTGCCGGCCCGGCAGGGGACCGAGCAGCTGATCGAAACCTTCTATTCCGTCGGCCGGACGCGCGGCATGGGCGAGGCGCTGCGCGAGGCGCAGATCGCGGTCCTGAGCAAGCCGGCCACCTCTCATCCCTATTTCTGGGGTGCCTTCTTCCTCGTCGGCGACGGGGCGAAGACGATGCTGACCCAGCCCGCTCAACTCGCCAGCCGCTGACGATGCGCGGCGGCCCGGCAGACGAGGCGGCGCTGCTGGCGGACATGCTGCGTCCGTCAGCGCCCGCACCGACACCGGCCGCGGCACCGCCGGTCGAACCGGTGCGGGCGGTGCCGGGGATCGGGCGTGTCGCAGGGGTCGTCGCCGCGTCGCTGATCGCGTTGCTCGCGCTCGGCTTCGGCATCGGGACCATCGGCGAAAGCTGGTCGCCGGCGGTGCAGACCGCGACGATGAGTGGTGTGATGATCGCTCTGGCGTTCGCGACCGCGGCATTGGCCGGAGCGCGGATATCCGGGGCCGGTCAGCGGCCTTTGCGATGGGGTGCGCTGGGGGCCGCGACGGGCGTGGGCAGCGTCGCCTGGTGCGCACTGGCGCTTTCGATCGGTGGCCGCCTGCCCGCGACGGCCGAGCCGGCGGGCTGGATGGCGCTGTGGGGTGCGGCCGTCACGCTCGTCCAGGTCGCGGGGGAGGAAGCGCTGTTTCGCGGCGCGATCCAGTCCGCGATCGGCCGCGTCGCGCCGCGGCTCGCGGCGATCACCGTTACGGCGGCATTGTTCGCTTGCCTCCACCTGCCGGGCGCGTGGCGATCGCCGGTCAGCGCGCTCAACATCCTGCTTGCCGGCTGTTGGCTGGGACTGCTGGCCGAGCGTTCCGGCGGCCTGGCCGCACCGCTGGCGGCGCACTGGGGCTGGAACGCGGCGGAGCTGAACGGCCTGGGTCTGTATCCCAACCCCGGCGTCGGGCCGTGGGGGGCGTTGTGGAGCCACGACATCATCGGCTCGCCGCTGTGGGGCGGGGGTGAGGAGGGGCTGAACGCCAGCTTCCTCGCGACGCTCGTGCTGGCGGCGATGACCGCGGCGCTGCTGGCTCCGCGGGGGCGGGCGTGACCGGGACGTCAGCGGGCGCCGGCGGCGCGGGCGGCGTCGATACGGTCGCGTTCGCGGCGGAACGCGGCAAGCGCCGCACCGGTCAGGATCGCCCCGTCCTCGGTCTTCACCGACATCGGGTCGATCGCGGCCCCGTTCAGATGCACTTCGTAATGGAGGTGCGGGCCGGTCGATCGGCCGGTCGTCCCCGACAGGCCGATCGCCTGGCCCTGCTCGACATGCGCGCCCTCGGTCACGCCGGGCGCGAAGCTGGTGAAGTGGAAGTATTTGGTCAGATAGCCCTTTTCGTGGCGCAAGATGACCATGTTGCCCGCGGTCGCGCTGAAATGCGCCGCCTCGACCGTTCCCGCGCCCGCGGCATAGACCGGCGTGCCGGAGGGGACGGCAAAGTCGATGCCGTTGTGCAGCTTGCGAAAGCCGAGAACCGGGTGGACGCGCCAGCCGAAGGTCGAGGATACCCGCGCCCCTTCGACCGGGGTGCGCATCAGCGAGCGGATGATGCTGCGTCCGTTGCCGTCATACCAGCCAGGCTGCGCACCGGGCGCCGCGAAGCGATAGAGCGCGCGCGACTTTTCGGCGGTGGTGAAGGCGGCATAGACCAGCGTCGGTGCACCCACCGGCTGGCCATCGGCATTGACCGTCTGTTCCGCGGCCATTTCGAACACGTCGCCCGGATGGATTTCGCGCTGAAAGTCGAAATCATAGACAAAGGCCTGGGCGAAATCGGGAATGATGCTCTCGTCGATGCCGGCGGCCACGGCAGAGCTGTAGAGGCTGTCGGCGTTCATTTCGCCCCGCGCGGCGGTCAGGCGCGACTGGACCGATCGCGCGAGCGGTTCGGCGCGCCAGCCCTTCGGTGCGGCGGCGTCGCGGATCAGCCGTACGCCCGAACTGTCGGCGCGCGAAACGCGCACGTCGAGCACTTCGTCCGCGGCACCCGCCCCGCCGAGCCGGATCGATGCAACCGCGGTGAGCGGTCCGTCGCCGGCGACGTGCGGCAGCGCGAGCGACTGGGCCGCGTCGGCTGCCGCGGCGTCGAGCCCCTGGCCGGCGAGGAAGGCGGCGATCGCGCCGGCAGCGGGCAACATGCCGGACCGCTCGATCACGTCGCGGGGGGGCGGCCGCACCGCGGGACCGACCGGACGCACCGCCGCGGGGGGCAGATCCGGCGAGGCCGGCACGTCGGCGGGCGACAGGCGGCCGACCCAGCCGGCAATCGGCACCGCGACGAACAACAGCCCGGCCCCGGCAAGCAGCGGCCAGCCGCGCCGCGGTGCCGGCGGGACGGGCTCTGTCGCAGGGGCTGGACGTGCCGCCCAGCCGCGCGGGTCGAAGTCGAGTGGTGTGCCGACCGACGTCATTCCTCCACCTCCCCAAGGACGAATTACACAGCGGATGCATATCGCCGATACAAAGTCGGATCAAAGAAAATCTCTCGTGTAACGAGGAAACGGAACAGTGTCCGATAGAAACCGGATCGCCTGGCGCGAAGGTGTATTTCTTCGTCCCCAGCACTTCCAGCAACTCGACCGGTTCTTTCTTTCGGAACTCGATCGGCGTGTTTCGGCAGTTCGTCCCTATGCTTGGGGCGTCACGGAACTGATCGTCGACGACGATCTGGCGACGCTGGGAAAGTTCGGGGTGGTGCGGCTGGCCGGGGTGATGCCCGACGGCACCCGCTTCGCCATCCCCGACGATCTGCCGCCGCCGCCGCCGCTCGACCTGCCCGCCGATGCGGGTGACGTGACGATCTACCTCACGCTCCCCGCCGCGCAGCCCGGCGCGGTGATGTTCGAGGACGAGGAAAGCGCCGGTCCGGCCAGTCGCTATCTGGTCGGCGAGAGCGAGGTTGCCGACGTCTTTTCCGAGGACCGGATGCGCGAACCGATCGAGACCGCGCGGCCGCACCTGCGCTTCGGCATCACGCGCGACGACACTTACGGCCGCATCTGCCTTGGCCTCGCGCGGCTGCGCGAGATGCAGAACCGGCGAGCGGTCTTCGACGATCGGTTCGTGCCCCCGGCGCAGGACCTGCGCGCCAGCCCCAGGCTGCGCGGGGGGCTAAGCGACATTCTCGGGCGGGCCAGCCAGCGGGTCGAGGAACTGGCACTGCGCGCCGTCGAGGCGACCGACGGCGGGGCGGAGACCTTTGCCAGTTTTCTCCTGCTCCAGTGCCTCAATCGCTGGTGCCCGGTCCTCGCGCACCTCCAGTCGATGCCCGACGTGCATCCGGAGCGATTGTTCGAGCAACTGGCATCGATGACGGGCGAACTGGCCACGCTGACGCGCGTCGACCGACGCCCGCCGCCGCTGCCCGTTTATGACCACGAGAACCTGCAGGCCACGTTCGAGCCTGTCTTCGACCTGCTGCGCGCGATGCTGTCGGCGGTGTTCGACCGTTCGGCGATCCAGCTGCCGCTCGAGGCGGCGGGACCGGGGGCCTATGTCTCGACCATCACCGATCATCAGCTCTACCGGACCGGCTATTTCTACCTCGCGGTGAATGCCGCCGCGCCGCTGGACGAAATCCGCCAGCGCTTTCCCGCGATGGCAAAGATCGGCGCGGTGCAGAAGATGCGCGCGATCGTCGAGAGTGCGCTGCCCGGCGTGCCGCTGCGCCACGCGCCGACGCCGCCGCCGCAGCTGCGCGTGCTGCCGGGCTATCTCTATTTCGAGCTGGACCGCGGCGTGCCGGACTGGCGCGATTTCGCCACGGCACCCGCGTTGGGCCTGCACCTGTCGGGCGAATGGCCGGCGCTCAAGATGGAATTGTGGTGCGTCAAGAGGGCTGAGCAATGAGCGACGGCGGCAACCGCACGATCTTTCAGCCCTCGCCGTTGCAGGGCGGCGGTGGCGGCACGCCGGCGGGGGGCGGGTTCGGTGGGCCGCCGCCCCCGCCGCCGCCTGCGCCTCCGCCGCCGTCATCCTATCCGAGGCAGGCACGCGCCCTGTCCGGCGACGACGTGCCCGAGCCGGCGACGCCGCGCCAGCGCCGCAACCCGATGATGATGGAGGCCGCCCCGCTGCTTGCCATTGCCGCCGCGATCCGGTCGGGGCGGGCACGCGAGCCGCTGGCGCAGTTCCACGCCCGTGCCAGCGCCGCCGCCGCCGCTTTCGACCGGGCGATCGAACCGCTCTATCCGCCCGAGACGTGCCGCCGCGCCGTCTATGCCCTGTGTGCGACAGTCGACGACATCGCCCAGAACCTGCCCGGCGTGGGGGCGGAGGCGAGCGAATGGGCGCGCCGCAGCCTGACGGTCCAGAAGTTCCGGGAAAACATCGGCGGCGACCGGTTCTGGCAGATCGTCGAAGATCTTCTCGCCATTCCGCGCGGCAATGACGACCTGATCGAACTGCTGCACGCCTGTCTCGCCACCGGGTTCGAGGGGCGGTTCCGGGTGATGCCCGATGGCAGCCGCCGGCTGGACGAGATCATGAAGCGCCTGTTCGCGGCGCTGCCCCCGGATCGCGGTCGATCGGAGCGCGAGCTGGTGCCCCATTGGCGCGGGGTCGCGGCGCCCGTGGCACAGGTGGGCCGCTGGAGCCGGGCCGCGATCGCGACGGCGGCGGCGGCGATCCTGTTGCTGCTCCTCTTCATCGGCCTGCGCCTGATGCTGATGCAGGCGGGGCAGCCCGCCTGGGACGCGCTCGCCGCGATCAATCCGAGCGAGCCGCTGCATCTGGCGCGCGGCGGCGGCGGGCTTGCGCCGAGCGAGAGCGGACAGGCGGCGCGGATCGAGGGCTTCCTTGCGCCGGAGATCGCGCAGAAGCTCGTTACCGTCGACCGCGACGCCGAAACGGTGCGGGTCCGCACGACGATCGGCCAGCTGTTCCGATCGGGTTCCGACGCCCTCGAGCCGGGCCGCGCCGCGTTGTTCGAGCGGATCGCCGCGGCCGTCGACAAGGAGCCCGGCCCGGTCCGGGTCGAGGGGCACGCCGACAGCGATCAGCCGAGCGGACTGACCTTTCCCGACAACAACGCGCTATCCGCGGCGCGCGCCGACGCGGTGGCGGCGATCCTGCGCTCGGGTCTTGCCGATCCGGCGCGCGTCACCGCCGAGGGGCTGGGCGACAGCCAGCCGATCGCTTCGAACGCCGATGCCGCCGGCAAGGCGCTCAACCGGCGGGTCGAGATCGTGCTGCAGCGCCAGGATTGAGGGGGAACGCGATGACCTTCGTCAAGCGGATGTTCGGCAACTGGACCGCGGTGACGGCGATCGCGGCGCTGCTCGTCGCGATCGTGCTGTGTGCCGGGTTGCCGCTCTTCGTCCTTGCCCTGCGCCCGTGGTGGGTGCGCCTTCTCCTGTTCGTGACCATCGCTGCGGTCTGGGGCGGGGCATGGTGGTGGCGCCGCCGCCGCGCCGCGCGCGCGGCCGCCCGGCTCGAGGCGGCGGTGACCAGCGAGAATGAGGGGAGCGTCGCAGCCGATCGGCTGCGCGGCGCGCTGACGCAGTTGCGGTCGGCGTCGGGCGGGCGGCGCGACTATCTCTATGCCCGGCCGTGGTACGTCATCATCGGCCCGCCGGGCGCGGGCAAGACGACTGCGCTCCAGGCATCGGGCCTGCGCTTTCCCGTCGTCGATCAGGCGATGAAGGGGACGGGCGGTACCCGCAATCTCGACTTCTGGTTCGCCGACGAGGCGGTGCTGGTCGATACCGCCGGGCGCTACACAACCCAGGATTCGGACGCGAAGGAGGACGAGTCCGGCTGGCGCGGGTTTCTGGAGGCGCTACGCCGGCATCGGCCCATGCGCCCCGTCAACGGCGTGCTGGTCGCGATCGGCATCGACACGCTCGCGACCGCCGACGCGCGTTCGATCGACGAGCATGCCGCCGCGGTCCGCCGGCGCCTGTCCGAGCTGACCGAGACGCTTGGCGTCGACCTGCCGGTCTATTGCCTGTTCACGAAGGCGGATCTGCTGGCCGGGTTCACCGACTATTTCGCCGATCTGGACGTCGAGGGGCGGCGCGCGGTGCTGGGGCACAGCTTCCCAGCGACGGGAACGCCCGATCCGGCCGCGCTGGCCGGTGCGTTCGACGGGGTGGTGCAGGCGGTCGCCGATCGCCAGCCCGTGCGGCTCGCGGCCGAGGCCGACGTGCAGCGACGCGGACTCATCCTAGGCTTTCCCACCCAGCTTGCCGCGCTGCGCGCGCGGACCATGCGGTTCCTGGAGGGCGCCTTTCCAGCCCAGCCCGGCGCGACGCTCCGCGGCTTCTACCTCACCAGCGGAACGCAGGACGGAACGCCGATCGACCGACTGCTCGCCGGGGTGTCCGAAGTATTCGACCGGCCGCAGGCGATGGTCGGCGCGGCCGGGGGCGGGCGCGCCTATTTCCTCAATCGCCTGTTGGCCGAGGTCGTGTTTCCAGAGGCAGGGCTGGCGCGACTGCGGCGTGCCGCGCAGCGCCGGCGGGCGATGCGGTCCGGCGGCGCCCTCGCGCTGGTCGGCGTCGCCGCCCTCCTTGTCGTCGCGGTCTGGGCGGTCAGCTATTTCCGCAATCGGTCGCAGCAGGATGCCCTGGCGGTCGCCGCGCGGGCGGCGGGCGAGGATATCCGCCAGCGCGGCATCGACCTGGTCCAGGTCAGCGAAAACGATGCCGGGCTGGAGGAGGCCGCGGCGGCACTCGACCGGCTGCGCGCGTTGCCGGGCGGCTATGCCGACCGCGCCGCGGGCGGGCCGCCATTGTCGATGCGCTTCGGACTGTGGCAGTCGGGGCTGAGCGACGAAGCGGTGCAGGCCTATGAACAGGCGCTGCGCCGCATCCTCCTGCCGCGGCTGATGCTGCGGATGGAGGCGGTGCTCGCGCAAACGCAGGGCGATCCGCTGGCGGCATACGAGCCGCTCAAGGCCTATCTGATGATCGGCGGACAGCGGCCGGGCGGGATCGATCGCCGACCGCTCCGGGCGTTCATCACCGCCGACTGGGCACGCGGCGACCTGGCGGGTGCCGACCGCGCCGAACTGCGCAAGCGGCTGGCCCGGCATCTCGATGCCTTGCTGGCGGCGGGCGACCTCGAGCGCGTCTGGGCCGATCGACAGGCGCCGCTCGACGCCGCGATCGTCACCGCCGCGCGCGCCGCGGTCCAATCGATGCCGCCCGCTGACCGCGCCTATGCGATGCTGCGCTACGGCACCGCGGCGACCGCCGGCCCGGAATGGCAGGCGGCGCGCGTGATCGCCCCGGCGGAGGCGGCGGCATTCGCCGATCCTGGACAGGTCGCCGCGCTATCGGTTCCCTTCTTCCTGACGCGCGACGGCTATGCCAGGGCGTATCGGTCTGGTCTGCTGACGATTTCGGAGCAGCTTCGGCGCGACGCCTGGGTGCTGGGCGACAGCGGCGGGGGGCTGGGTGAGCTTGCCGCGCTTCGTCCGCAGATCGCGCAGCATTACGCAGCGGACTATGCCGCCGCCTGGGATCAGGTGGTGGCGGCGCTGAAGCCCGGTGCGCTGTTCGCCGATCCGGCCGCGCTCGGCGCATTCACGCGATTGCCGTCCCCCTTCGCCAAGCTCTTGCGAGCGGTCCGGGCACAGACGACGCTGGGCAATCCCGATGCGGCCGGCATGGTCGCGGACGGGCTGATGGCACGGGCCGCCTCCAAACTCGGATCGGCGGCGCCGGTCATCGGTGCGGCGGCGGCGCCGGCGGGCGCCAACAGCGCCGATGCCGGGGCGATGATCGCGGCCCATTTCGCCGAGCTCAACGTCTATATCGGCGACGGCAAGCAGCCTTCGCCGCTCGACCAGTTCGTCGATGCGGTGAAGACCGGCGGACAGGCGGTGCTGGCCGCGCGTGCGGGCGGGGCGGCGGGTGGCCCCGCTCTCCAGGTCGCCGTCGATCAGGCGAACGCGACGATCGCGCTCCAGGCGCAGCAGGCGCCCGCTGCCCTCAAAGCCTTTGCCACCGATCTGGCACAGGGCGGGGCGACCGCCAAGTCGGCGGTGGCGCAGGGCAATCTGCAGCAGGCATGGGCGCAAAGCGTGCTGCCGCAGTGCCGCAGCACGACGCAGGACAAATATCCCTTCTTCGCCGCCGCGGTCGCCGACGCCTCCGTCAGCGAGACGCTTCAACTGTTCGGGGCGAGCGGGCTTGCGGGCTTCGTCGATGCGAGCCTACGTCCCGTGCTCGATACCGCAGGCCCCGTCTGGCGATGGCGCAGCGACGATCCGTCCGCCGCCGCGTTCGATCCCGGCAGCGCCGATGCCTTTGCCAAGTCGATGCAGATCCGCGACTTGCTCGTCGCGGGCCAGCCATTCAAGGCACAACTCGTCTCGGTCGGTCCGGGCGTCGACGCGGTGGAGTTCGCAGCGGGCAGCACCAATCGTCTCGATGCCGCTTCGACCGAGGCGAAGCAGTATCAATGGTCGCTCCAGGGTGGCCTTCCCGAAGCGCATGTGACGCTCTTCAAGGCGGGGCAGAAGGTCGACGAGATCGCGACGGGCGGCCCCTGGGCCGTCTTCCGCCTGTTCGACAAGGCGCGCCGCCGCAACGACGGCCAGACCGCGTTCCTCGCCACCTTCGGCTCGGGCGATGCGACGGCGACGCTGCGCATCATCCTGCCGGACGATCGCAACCCCTTTGGCCATGGCGGCCTCTGGACCTTTCGATGCCCGAGCGCGCTGTGATCCGCCCGATGCTGTTCGGCAAGCTGCGCGCGCACGGCGATTTCGTCGCTCGCGGGATGACGGCGGCAGAGCGTGCATGGTGGGACGAGCGGCTGTCGATCGGCATCGCACGGGCGCGGGCGGCGTGCGGGCCGGCCTTCGACGCGACCTGCGAGGTGTCGTCACCCTGGCGCTTCCGCCTGCGCCCCGGCCCGATGTCGATCAGCGGGGCGGTCGCCGCCTCGATCGACCGGGCGGGGCGGCGCTTCCCGCTGATCGTGGCGCGGCGCGATGCGGATGGCGCCGCAGCCTGCGAGGCCGCGCTGCGCGACGGGCTGTCGAACGCGCTCGACGCCGACGCGCTGATCGCGCGCGTCGCGCCGTCCGGCGATCCCGTGCCGCCGCCGGTCACCATCGGCTGGTGGCATCCCGACCGGCCCGGCGATCCGGTGATCGAAGCGGACCCCGCCGCCGCGTTGCCGATCATCTTCGCGTTCGTCCTTGCCGGGGAGACGGCACGGACGGAGGAGACGCCATGACCCGCCCGCTACGGATCGACTGGCGCGGGGGCAGCGATGTCGGCCGCGTTCGCGCGATCAACGAGGACAGTTTCGTCGGCCTGCCCGAGCGCGGCCTGTGGGTGGTCGCCGACGGCATGGGCGGGCACGAGGGCGGCGACTGGGCCTCGACCCGGCTGGCGGCGACCCTGGCGGCCGCCGATCTCGCCGGATCGTTCGATGCCGCGCTCGAACGGTGTGCAGAGGCGATCCACGCCGCCAATGCCGCGATCTGGCAGGAGGCGCAGGCGCGCGGGGTACAGATGGGGTCGACCGTCGTCGCCCTGCTCCTGCGCGAGGGGCGGTTCGCGATCCTGTGGGCAGGGGACAGCCGCGCCTATCTGATGCGCGGTGGACGGCTGCTGCGGCTGACCCGCGATCACAGCCAGGTACAGGCGCTGATCGACCGCGGCCTGCTGGACGAAGCCGATGGCAACGGCCATCCGATGGCGCACGTCCTCGCCCGTGCCGTCGGGGTCGAACCGACGCTGGCGCTTGACGTCATCACCGACGAGCCGATGCCCGACGACCTTTTCGTGCTGACCAGCGACGGTGTGCACGGCGTCCTGCCGGACGAGGCGATCGCGCGCGTCGCGGCGCAGGCGACGGTGGCGCAGGTGCCCGAACTGCTCATCGAACACGGGATGGCCGGTGGATCGACCGACAACCTCACGGCCGTGGCGATCGGGCTGAGCGAGGCGACGCTGCTGATGGTCGGAGCCAAGCCATGACCGGCGACGAGGACGAAGAAGGCGGTCGGACGATCTTCGTGCCCGCCGGCGGGCACGAGCCACCGTCGACCCCGCCGACCGCCCCGCCGCCGACCGTGGTGCCGATGCCGGCCGGGATCGCCGCGACCACCCCCGCTGCCGGCCGGCGCCTCCAGCCGGGCGACATGCTCAACCACATCTTCGAGGTGCGCCGATACATCACCGCAGGCGGCATGGGCGAGGTGTGGGAGGGGGTGAACACCCACACCGACGAGCGCGTCGCGATCAAGGTGATGCTGCCGCAGCTGGCCGCCGATCCCAATATCCAGGCGATGTTTCGCAAGGAGGCACGGACGCTCACTCGCCTGTCGCATCCTGCGCTCGTCGCGTACCGGGTGCTGGCGATCGAGCCGACGCTCGGCATCCTCTATATCGTCACCGAATTCGTCGACGGCACCAATCTTCAGGACGTGCTGGCCAGCGTACCGCGCGATGCCGCCACGCTGGGCCCGTTCATGCGCCGACTGGCCGAAGGGCTGCGCGCCGCGCATGCGCTCGGCGCGATCCACCGCGACATGTCGCCAGACAACGTGCTGCTGGAGGGCGGGAAACTCGATCGCGCGCGGATCATCGATTTCGGCATCGCCAAGGATCTCGACCCGCACAAGGGCACGATCGTCGGCGACGGCTTCGCCGGCAAGCTCGGCTATGTCGCGCCCGAGCAGCTCGGCGATTTCGGACGCGAGGTGGGGCCGTGGACCGACGTCTACAGCCTGGCGCTGGTCGTCCTTGCGGTGGCCGGGGGGCGGGCACCCGCGATGGGGGTGACGCTGGTCGAGGCGGTCGACCGGCGGCGCGCGGGCGCGGACCTGTCGCTCGCGCCGGAGCCGCTCCGCCCGATCCTCGCCGCGATGCTCGAGCCCGATCCGGCACGGCGGCTGCGCAGCATGGACGCGGTGATCGAGGCGATCGATCGCGGCGGCGTGGCCGCAGCGACGTCGCCGGCCCCGCCGAAGCCGGCGACCGCGCCGCGGCCAGCGGCGGTGGGCGGCAACCGGCGCATCTGGCTGATCGGCGGCGGTGCGGTAGCGGCGGCGGCGCTTGCGGGCATTGCCTGGCTGGCATCGACACCGACCGATCCGCCGTCCGCGTCGGCGCCCGCGGCGCAGGTCGCGCCTGCCACATCCACCGCAAGTGCTGCCTCTGCCGATCCCGTCGCCAGCGGGCGCGCCGCAGTGACGCGGGCCCTCTCGGCTGCACCCTGCGCGTGGCTGGAGGTCCGGGACCTGAAGCGGGACGGCGACGGCGTTTCCTTCGCGCTCGGCGGTGTGGCGGCGGATCCGGTCGCGGCGCAGGCTGGGCTTCAGCGCGCACTGGCCGCGACGGTGCCGGTCCGGCGGGTCGATGCCGACGTGATGGCGCTGCCCCGGAGCCTGTGCGGAGCGATTGAAACGTTTGAACAGGTGCGCGCGACCGGCCCCTCGCTGCTATCGGTCGAGAAGCCACGCTGGGAGATGGACCGCCGCGCCGACAGCTCGTTCGGCGACCAGAAGAGCGCGCGCGTCGCGATCTATCTCGATCCGCGGGTCAGCGGCGACGATTTCACGCTGGTCGGATGGGAGGACGGCGCCGCGGCGGCGACGGGAATGACGCGCAAGCAACTGCTCGACATGGCCTTTTCCCCCGCCGCCGACGGGCGCGCGATGATGAAGGGCGGCGACATCACGGGCGCGGGGATCAAGGGTTTCGCCCTGATCCGCGGGCGCGGCCCGTTCCCACCGGACCTCGTCGCGCCGACGCTGCCCGTCGGGCCGGACTGGCGCACCCGCTTCCTCGCCGCCGCGCGTACGCAGGGTTGGCGTGTCGAGATGCTGTGGTTCCAGACGCAGGACCTGACGCCGAATTGAGCCACCGGGAGATCAGGCGATCGACGAGACCCGTCTTCCGTCCCCGTCGCCGCTGCGCACAATCTCGCGCGGCAGCGCCTGGACGTTGGCGGCGATCTGATGAAAATGCAGCTGATTGAAATAGAAATGATGCCGCCAAGCCTCGGACCCGCCCGGCAGGATCTGCCGGTCGAAATGAGGCCTGTCGATCTGCTGGAAATCCCCGCCATAGCGGCAACCCAGCACCGACTTGGCATGTTCGCGAAACGCGCCGAACGGCGTATTGATGAGTGCCCTGGCCATCGCTGCCGACGGTGCCGGGTTGCCAAGCCCGGTCCGCCAATGGGTGCCTAGTTGCAGATCGACGGCGCGGCCCAGCTTGTGCGCCGAAAAGCCGGCGGGCGCGACGACCGCGCCGGAGACGGTCGCCCCTTCGAGCCGGAACAGCTGATTGACGAAGATGTAGATGCCGAGGCGTTCGGCCTTGTCGTTCATGCGGGCGATCGTGGCCGCGAACTCGCTGTCGGCGAGGCCGACCTGGCCGAGGGCGGGGACCAGGGTAACGAAGCCGATGCCGGGATAGGTGTTGGTCAGCATTGCAAAATTCACCGCTGCCAGTCGCCCGGTGACGGTCAGCCGGTCTCGCGTCATCGTATCGAGCAGCGCCCAGGTCCTCGGGCCGACCGCGCCGTCGATCGCCATAGGCGTTGGGCTTCGCGTCAGGTAGGTGCCGCCTGCCGAGAGCCAGCCGGGCACGTTGCCCGCAAACCACTGCAACCGGCGCACTGCTTGCTCGGTCGCGGCATCGAATCGCCCGGCCAACATCGCGTCGCCCGGGCCGACAACGCCCACGCGCCTCAACTGGTCCTGCAACGCCCGGACCGTACGGGGTGCCGGAAAGGTTTTGGCCAGCTCGGCGTCGCTGTCCCTTACGCCGCGGCGGAGCGTCACATTGTGAGGATCGGTCGCAGCATTCATCGCCGCGCCGCCTCGTCATAGGCCTTGCGGAACTCGGCGGCGAAGACGTCCATGAAGGCTTCGTCCGACCCCTTCGCGACGCCCGAGAATTCGCGTTCATAGGCCTGCCACAGCGCCGCATCGCGCGCGCCCGGCAGGATGCGCGACAGCAAGCCGCGCTTTTCGGCGCGGCCGCGGATCGCGGTGGGGGAGAAACGGTCGAGGGTAGCGCGCAGCGCGCCCTGCATCGCCTTCAGCGTCGCGAGCTGATGCGCCTGCAGGTCGACGAACGCATCCTCGATCGCGCGGTCGCTGGTCATGAAGCCGCGCTCGGGCGGGCGCAGCAACTGGGCGATCGCCTGCTCCGGCGTGCGTGCGAACTTAAGCGGATTGTTGCCGTCGAACTGGAGTGCGGTCCGCGCCGCACCCATCTGTGCCTTGGCGCGCGTCCGCGCTTCCAGCATCACGACCATCCCCGCGACCAACCGGCGAAGGAGCGTTCCTGCGGCCGCGGCGACTGCGGCATCGTCGGGGAGCATCTGCCGATCGACGCCGGCGGCCTGCGCCAGCGCGGCGGCAAAGGCGGGCGTCGCCGCGTTCCGGGGATCGGGAGCGGCCGGTGCGGTAAGTGCAGGTGCCGCGGCGGGGGCGGGAGATGCGACGGGCGCGGGCGGCGTGACGGGCGACGGCGCGCCGAAGCCGCCGCGTGCCCAGTCGACGGTATTGCTGGCGGCAAGCTCGCCCCAGATGTCGGCCGCGGCGGGCGGCGCGGCGGGTGCCGGCGTGCTCGACCAGCCGGATGCCGGCTCCGCCGTCTCGACCGGGGGCGACCAGCCGGCCCAGTCGCCGCGCGGTTCGGCCGGAGCAGGCGACGATGGCGTCCAGTCTTCGCCGCCTGAGGCTGGCGGCGGCGCCCAGCGCGCCGACATCGCGCCCATGCCGCTGATCTCCGCCTGCGGCGTGCGCCGGTCCCAGCTTGCCGGATCGACGCCCACGGGCCCGGCGCCGAGATGCGAATCCCAGCCGCCCCAACCGCCCTGAACCTCCGCCGCGGCGGGCGGCGCCGCGTTCGCCTGCACCGCCAGCGCGACACGCACGCGATAGCGGCCGACGCCGATCACGTCGCCGTCGTTCAGCACCCGCGGGCCGGTCAGCCGTGCACCGTTGACCGTGGTGCCATTGGTGCTCGTGTCGACGAGCAGATAGGCGTTGCCGCGGAAATCGACCTCGCAGTGGCGCGAGGAAACGACCTTTTCGGGGTCGGGCAGCGTCCAGTCGACGGTCGGAGCCCGGCCGATGATTGCACCGCGCCGGTCGAGCGACAACGCCGGCACCGCACCGCCGCCAGCGGCGAAGGGATCCTCCAGCGTCAGGGTCAGCGCCATCACGTGTCGCCGTTCGCCAGGCGGTCGCCCGCTTCCAGTGCGGCGGCCAGGGCGGCGGCGGGATCGGGCGTGCGATGCGCCGCGGCCAGGATCGCGCCAGCGGCGCCGGTGGCGCAAAGCGCCGGGTCGGGATGGACGGGCTCCAGCCCCTCGGGCGCGATCGACCCGCCCGAAAAGAACAGCGCCGCCCCGAGGAACCGGACGGGGCCCGCCGCCGGCTCGCAGCGTGCCCAGGCCGCACGGCGGAGCATGTCGTCGGGCGCCTGAAGCCAGCGGGCCACGGCATCGAGTGCTTCGCGCGCGTCCGCGGTCGCGGCGCCGCACCGCTCGACCGTCCCGGCAGCCCAGGCGACCGCCTCGTGCCGGGGGAGTGCAAGCGCGAGATAGCGCACCGCGATGCTGAGATCGCCGGTGGCGACCCGCGCCGCCCACCAGTCGCGCGGCGGCAGCCCACGGTCGGCATCGGCGATGAATACGTCGTCGAGCATCCCGGCGATCTGCCCCGCCTCGGTCCACTTGACCCGGTTCCAGCGCGGTGCGGGGGGCATGATCACGTGTTGATCATGGTCATGCCGCCCTTCAGGTTCAGCATGCCGTCGCCGTTCACGTTCGTCATCGTGCCCTTCACGTCGACCTGCATCCCGGCCTTGAGCAGTGCCTGGAGCGCGGCCTTCACGTTGATGGCGGTGGGATCTATGACGATCGTCGAGTCGCCGACCTTGAGCGTGATGCGCGTGCCGGCCTCGATATCGATCGTGGTGCCGGCCTTGATCTTCAGCGCCTGGCCGACCTCGAGCGTGTCGTCCTTCGTTACCTGGACCGAGCGGGAGGCGCCGATCTTGCCCTTCTGATTGTGCTTCACGTCCTCGCTATGGTCGTTGCCCACGCGCGTCTCGCGATCGAGGCCGACATGATGCGTCTCGCAGTGGCGCACGCGAAGGTTCATGTCGCGCTCGGCATGAAGAAAGACCTCCTCCTTGCCGCCCTTGTCCTCGAACCGCAGTTCGTTGACGCCGGGCGCACCGGTATCGAGCGCCATCGCCTTGCCCAGATTGCCGGGCGCGCCGTACCGCTTGGTTCGCCAGAGCGCGCGCGTCTTGTGCTCGGGCAGTGGATAGATCGGGCGATGCAGGCTGTTGAAGACGCGGCCCGTCACGATCGGACGATCCGGATCGCCATGCAGGAAGTCGACGATCACCTCATGCCCGACGCGCGGCAGGATGAGGTTGCCGAGCCCGCCCGTCTGCGACACGCGGATCCAGCAGGTCGCCCGCTCGCCCGGCGTATCGGCGCGATCCCAGTGGAAGCGCACCTTCACCCGGCCATATTCGTCGGTGTAGATCTCCTCGCCCGCGGGGCCGGTCACGACTGCGGTTTCGGGGCCGGTCACCACGGGGCGCGGCGCGCGCAGCGGCGACCGGAACACGGTGGCCGCAGGAATCGCCTCGATCGTCACGCGGCTGTCGCCCCCGCCGACGCCCGAGCGATAGGTCTCGGCGGCGACGACATGGTGGGTGCGCACGATCAGATAATCGGTGTTGAAGCGGTCGTTGGGGTGTTGCTTTATCGCGACGATCGAGCCGGGTACGGCGCCCAGCGCCTGGCTTTCGCCGGTATAGAGCTTGCGTTCGGCGCGCTCCGCCTCGATCGCCACGTCGCTCAGCGGCTTCCCGTTGCCCTCCTCGGCGTAGCGGCCGGGCCAGAGATAGACCTCTCCCTCGTCGCAGGCGTGCGCCGCTTCCCGGCTCGATGCGACCTCGAGCGGGCGTTCCGCCTTGGCGAAGTTCCAGTCGCGCATCGTCACCCGCGACTGTGCGGTGGTCGCGACGCGCTCGTGCCAGCTGTGCAGGTCGTCGACCGCCAGTGCACGGGTATTGGCGTTGCTCATCGATCCGCTCTTCGGATTGAAGATCAGGGTGGCGGGATCCCCCTTCTTGTGGGCCGAAGGTGCCTCGCACAGCACCATCTCGTGTTCGTCGCGCGTGTGGCGGAAGAAATAATAGATTCCCTCTTCCTCCATCAACCGGGAGAGGAAGGCGAAGTCGCTCTCGCCATATTGCACGCAATACCCGCGCGGCGCGTGCGTGCGCGACAGGCGGGAATAGTCGACCTTGGCGTTGCCGCTGGGTTCGAGCACCGCCTTGATGATGTCGACGACGCTGCGATCCTGGAAGATCGCGAAGCTCCGATTGCCGGCGAGAAGCTGCGTCCACGGCCTCAGCGTCAGGCGATAGTGAAACCCCTCGCCATCCTCATGGAGATATTCGCCCGCGACCATGATCCCGTGGAAATGGCGCTGGAGTGTGCCGTCCTGTGCGATCGCGATCGCGACCGGCTTGCCCAGATGCGGCAGCAGATCGACCTCGCCCAGCGGCGCGAACACGTCGACCAGCGCCGTGAACGGCGTGCCGAGGCCTTCCTGCGCCTCCAGCCGGCGGAGGCGTATCTGCTCGCCGCCGATATCGATCGAAAGGCGCGCTTGACGTTCCACCCCTGGCGTCCCCCCGCTTGCGCCGGCCGGTTGCCGACGCATCGTGCGAGTCTGTGCCGAAATCGGCCATCGCGCCGCACCCCATTTCCATGTCGGCCAACATGGCTTCGCAAGCGTCACCCATTTGGGTGATGCAGAGCCGGCAGGGTCGGCTCAAGATTTACGAAATCATCAAGGGTCTCGCGGGGGTCGCGGCGAGGCCGAGTCGAAAACAGGACAAGCAGAACGCCGCGCGTCGATTTGCGCAGCGACGGTCTGTGTCTTGAGACGTTCAACAGGGGATCTTGGTCATGCGGTTCATTCTTTCGGCTGGTCTTGCAATGCCGCTGGTATTGTGGGCGGGCGGTGCCGCGGCGCAGTCGCGGCCGAGCGAGGGGGAGATCGCCTGCCAGCTCGGTGCCGCCGAATGCGCGGCCAAGCCGTCGACGTCCGAAGCCGACGACGGCAGCATGGTCGTCGAGGACGGGCAACGGCCATTCTGCCTGCCCGGCATGGCCTGCGCCCGCGGTCCGGCGCCGGCCGCGAACCGACAGGTCGCGCGCGCGGTGGGCACGGTCGGCAACCGGCCGGTTCCGACGCCGGGGCGCGCACGGCCGCTCGACCGCGGCCTTCGCGCGGTGCGGGCGAGTGCGCCGGTCGCGGCGCCGGGGCTGCGCCGGCCGGTCGGCACCGCCGACATGGCGCTGACCTTCGCCAACAATTCGGCCGAGCTGTCGGCGGATGCGCGCGGGCGCATCGCGACCTTTGCCAAGGTGCTGAACAGTGGTTCGCTGAGCACCGCCGCGTTCCGCATCGACGGCCATACCAACTCGGTCGGCTCGCGCGAGAGCAATCTCGACCTGTCGCGTCGCCGGGCCCAGGCAGTGGTCGACTACCTCGCCTCGCTGGGTGTGTCGCGCAGTCGGCTGGAGGCGGCGGGCCACGGCTTCGACGCGCCGCTGTCGGGCGCGCGGCCGCAGGATGCGGCGAACCGGCGGGTCGAGATCGTGAAGAAATAGATCGTGACGGAATGATCGGCGGGAGCGCCGCGGCGGGGGTCGCGGCCTGATCGGCGGCGATGGGGTGGGGGTGAGCAGGTGGTCGACTGGGCCAGTCTCGTAGAGCCGTTGGAAGGCGATCCGGTCGGCCCGGACCTGTCCTATGACGCCGGGCGCGTGGCGATCGAGGACGCCTTTGCCACCTCCGCCAGCGGCGAGCGCGACGGGGAGGTCAACTGGCACGCGATCCTCGATCAGGTGCAGGCGCAGGCGGCACGGACCCGTGACCTTTGGCTCGGTATCTACTGGGCGCGGGCGGGGGCGATGGCAGGCTCGCTGGCGGCAGTGGCCGAGGGAACGCAACTGCTCGCCGGCCTCGCCGAAACGCATTGGGAGGGTGTTCACCCGCAGCTCGACGAGGTGGGGTTCCTCGGGCGAAAGAGCGCGTGCGACGGGCTGGCCCGACATGCCGAATTCGTACAGCCGCTGCGCCGCGTCGTGCTGATCGCGCATCCGCGGCTGGGCTCGTACAGCGCGTCCGACCTCGACCGCTTCGAGCAGGAGGGCGACGCGGCCGAGGGTTACGGCCTGTTCCGCGCCGCGATCGAGCAGATCGACGACGAGACGATCGACGCCGCGATCGACACCCTCGATACGATCCGGGACGCGATCCGCCGTGTCGACCGCGTGCTGACCGACAATGCCGGCGATGATACGGGAACCGACTTCGCGCCGACCTATCAGGTGCTGGCACAGATGCGCGCGGGGCTTGCCCGCCACTCACGCACCGCACAAGCCGCCGCTGCGGTCGATGCCGCTGACGAGGGCGGCAGGGCAGTGGGCGTCGCCGACCCCGGTACCCCGGGCACGGCAGCGCCGGGCGGCGGTTTCGCCGCAGGGCGGATCGAGACGCGCGACGACGTGCTGCGCGCGCTCGATGCGGTCGCCGATTACTATCGCCGGCGCGAACCCGGCAGTGCAGTACCACTGGCGCTGCGCCGGGCGCGCGAATGGGTGCCCAAGAGCTTTATCGAAGTGCTGGCCGACATCGCGCCCGCCAGCATGGACGACGCGCGCCGCGTGCTCATGTCCCAGAGCATGATCGCCGAGGCGGGCGTCGAATGACCCGCCGCCAATCCCATCCGGACGTTTGACCAGGAGACCGTTGATGTCGAAGAGCGGACAGCGCTTCATCAAGGAAAACCGCGCACCGCGCGTCCACATCGAATATGAGGTGGAGACGTTCGGCGCCAAGGAAAAAGTGTCGCTTCCCTTCGTCATGGGGGTGATGAGCGACCTGTCGGGCAAGAGCCATGTCGAGAAGAAGACGCTCGACAAGCGCGACTTCCTCGACATCGACATGGACAATTTCGAGAGCCGCATGGCCGCGATCGCCCCGCGCGCCGCCTTTCAGGTCGAGAATACGCTGACCGGCGAGGGGCAGATGTCGGTCGACCTCACCTTCTCGAAGATGGAGGATTTCTCGCCCGGCGCGATCGCCAAGCGGGTGCCGGCGCTCGCCAAGCTGCTCGAGGCGCGCGAGCAGCTCAACGACCTCATGCTCTACATGGACGGCAAGGACGGTGCGCAGGACCTGCTCGACAAGGTGCTGCGCGACCCCGACCTGTTGAAGGCGCTGGCCGCCGCGCGGCCGGGCGAGGGCGCCGCCCCGCTGCCGCCCGCGGCGGCCGCCGACGAGCAGCCCGCTTCCTGATTTCGACCCCGCACGGAGTAGCACGACATGGCACAGCCGATGGCGACCGCCGCCGCCCCTGACGCGCAGGGCGAACCGATCCAGTACGACGACTTCACGATGCTCCTGCAAAAGGAGTTCAAGCCGAACGACGACGCCCGCGCGAACCGCATCGAGAATGCGGTGCAGACGCTGGCGCAGCAGGCTTTGGCCGACGCGGCGGTCATCGGCGACGACGTGTTCGCGACGATGGACGCGATGCGCGCCGCGCTCGACCGCAAGCTGTCGGAACAGGTCAACCAGATCCTCCACCATGCCGAGTTCCAGCAGCTGGAATCGGCGTGGCGGGGGCTCAACTATCTCGTCTTCAACACCTCGACGGGCAAGGACTTGAAGATCCGTGTGCTGAACATCGGCAAGGACGAATGCCGCAAGATGTTCAAGCAGTACAAGGATGCAGCCTGGGACCAGAGTCCGCTGTTCAAGAAGATCTATGAATCGGAGTTCGGCCAGCTCGGCGGGCAGCCCTATGGCGCGTTCGTCTGCGACTATTATTTCGATCATTCGGCGCCCGACCTCGAGGTGCTGAAGGGCTTCGCAAAGATCGGCGCCGCCGCGCACGCGCCCTTCATCAGTGCCGCCGATCCGGGGTTGATGGGCATGGACAGCTGGCAGGAGCTCGCCAATCCGCGCGACCTCGGCAAGCTGTTCGACGCGACCGATTATGCCGCCTGGCGGTCGTTCCGGGAAAGCAGCGACAGCCGTTACGTCGCACTCACCATGCCGCGCTTTCTCGGCCGGCCGACCTATGGCGCCAAGTCCGATCCGGTCGACGAGTTCGATTTCGAGGAGGATACCGCCGGCAGTCACGACCAGCATCTGTGGGTCAACTCGGCCTATGCGATGGCGACGCGCATCACCGATGCGTTCGCGACCTGGGGCTGGTGCACGCGCATCCGCGGCGTCCAGTCGGGCGGAACGGTCGAGGCGTTGCCGACCGCCTGCTTCCCGACCGACGACGGCGGCGTAGACATGAAGTGTCCAACCGAGATCGCCATCTCTGACCGGCGCGAGGCGGAGCTGTCGAAGTCGGGGCTGCTGGCGCTCATTCACCGCAAGAACACCGACCAGGCGACCTTCATCGGGGCGCAGACGGTGCACAGCCCCAAGCAATATGACGATCCGGCGGCGACCGCGAACGCAAACCTGTCGGCGCGCCTGCCCTATATCTTCGCCAGCTGCCGCTTCGCGCATTACCTGAAGTGCATGGTCCGCGACTGGGTCGGCGGCAACAAGGAAGCGCCGCAGCTCAATTACGATCTGAACCGCTGGATTTCGCAATATGTCGATGCCCAGCCGGAGAGTTCGTCGGAAGAAACCAAGGCTCGCCTGCCACTCAAGGACGCGCAGATCGAGATCATCCCCGACGAGGAAAATCCCGGATACTACAAGGGCAAGTTCCTGTTCGTACCGCATTACCAGCTGGAGGGCATGGACGTGTCGCTCTCCATGGTCTCGCGCCTGCCCAAGGCGGCGTAAGACCCCGATCACCCGAACGATAACCGGCGCACGAGCCGTGCCGCCCAGAGGAGGATTAGATCATGGCCGTTGACATGTTCCTGAAGCTTGACGGGATCAAGGGCGAGTCGACCGATTCGAAGCACAAGGATGAGATCAACATCCACAGCTTTACCTTCGGCGTCCATCAGACCGGCGCATCGGCCGCGGGCGGCGGATCGGGTGCCGGCAAGGCGCAGTTCGACGATATCCAGATCTCGAAGGCCGCCGACCTTGCCAGCCCCAACCTGATGCTCGCCTGCGCGACGGGCCAGCACATCAAGGAGGCCAAGATCACCGTCCGCAAGGCCGGTGGTCAGCAGGAGGAGTTCTACATCATCACGCTCAACGACCTGATCGTGTCGAGCATGCAGAACACCGGCACCGGCAGCGACAACCCGACCGAGATGCTGACGATGAACTATTCGAAGGTGAAGTTCGACTACAAGCCGCAGAAGCCCGACGGTACCCTCGGCGGGGTGTCGACCGCCGGCTACGACATCAAGGCCAACAAGAAGGTCTGACCCCGGCCGGCCCGCCGCCGCCATTTGATGGCCGCGGGCCGTGCTCCCCTTCCGCTTTCGGAGCTGCCAATCATGGACGATGCCGATGCGCGCTGGCGCGAGGGCGATATCGACGGCGCGCGCGCCGCGCTGGTCGCCCGCGTCAAGGCCGCACCCGCGGACGTGCCGACGCGCATGTTCCTGTTTCAGTTGATGGCGCTGGCCGGCGACTGGGACAAGGCGCGCTTGCAGCTCGAGACACTGGCGCGGTTGTCGCCCGCCTCGCAAATGCTGGCGGTCGCCTATGGCCAGGCGATCGATGCCGAACGGCAGCGCGCTGCTGCCATGGCAGGTGAAGTCGAGGTGCCCGTACTGGCGCGCGTCGGCGACTGGATCAACGATCTGGCCGCCGCGCTCGGCCATGCGGCAAGGGGCGAGGCCGACGCGGCGGCGGCCCGGCGTGAGGCGGCGCTGGATGCCGCCCCGGATACGGCCGGATCGATCGAAATCGCGGGCGAGGCGGAGGCGATCGCCTTCGACTGGATCGCCGACACCGACGCGCGCTTCGGCCCGGCGGCCGAGGCGATCATCGGCGGGCGGTGGGGCCTGCTGCCCTTCGATGCGGTCGAGCAACTGACGAGCGCGGGGGCCGCCGACCTTCGCGACACGATCTGGTTTCCGGCCGAGATCCGGCTGCGTGCGGGTGGCTCGGTCGCCGCGCTGCTGCCGGCGCGCTACCCCGGCAGCCATGCCGCCGCGGAGATCGGCCACATCATGGGTACGCGCACCGATTGGGACGCCCGCGGGCACGGGATCGGCCAGCACGTGCTGATGACATCGGGCGGGGCGGAGTTCGGGTTGACCGCGATCCGCCGCCTGACGCTGACGGACGCACGCTGATGCGCTCGCGCCTGACCGCGCCGCTGTTTGACAAGCTGGTGGCGGGGAACATGCCTGCCGGCCTCGAACTGCACGGTGACGAAGCCGCGCGGTTCGCCGCGGGGGATCCCGACCATTTCTCCGAACGGGCCCTGCGCGACACGGTGCGGCGCGAGGTCGGCTGGATCCTCAACACCACGCAATTCGGCGCGCTCGCCGATCTGGAGGGACTGCCCGCGGTCGAGACGTCGGTACTCAATTTCGGCGTGCCCGATCTCAGCGGCAAGGCGGTTTCGCACCGGGTCGTGCTGGCACGGGCACGCGACGTGCGCGGGGCGCTGCGCACGTTCGAGCCGCGGCTGGATCCCGAGACGCTGACCGTCGAACCCGTCGAGGCGGCCGAGCGGGAGAATGCCGCCACCTTCGTGATCCGTGCCGATATCCGAAGCGCGGTGCACCCCGTGCCGGTGCGACTCAAGACCGATATCGAGGCCGATGGCGGCGCCGTCGCGGTGCGCGAGTAACGCCGGTGGATCCCCGCCTGCTCTCCGCCTATAACGACGAACTGACCTACCTGCGCGAGGCGTCGCGCGAATTCGCCGCCGAGCATGAGGCGGTGGCCGGCCGCCTCGGCCTTAATACGCCCAGTGACCCGGACCCGTATGTCGAGCGCCTGTTGGAGGGGGTCGCGTTTCTCAGCGCGCGGGTGCAGCTCAAGCTTCAGGACCAGTTCCCCGATTTCACCAAGGCGTTGCTGCAGGCGATCCAGCCGCAATATCTGGCGCCGACGCCGTCGATCTGCATCGCGGCCTTCGAACCGCACGAGGGCGATCCCGCACTGATCCAGGGATGCGCGATCCCGCGGCTGACTGCGCTCGCCGCCGCGGCGACGGGGCACGGCGATGCGACGGTGACGTTCCGGACCGGCCATGACGTGACGCTGTGGCCGCTGCGCATCGTCCAGGCGGAGTATCTGGCGACCCGCGCCGCCGTCGCGACGTTCGCCGCGGCGGCAGGCGTGGTGGCCGAGGCGGGCCTTCGCGTCCGCTTCGAGGCGACGGGGGGGGCGGCGCTCGCGCAATTGCCCATCGAGCGGTTGCCGATCCACCTGGCGGGGGGCGAGGCGACGCCGGGCGAACTCTATCGCCAGATGATCGGCGACACGCTGGCGGTGGTCGCGCGTGATCCCGCCGCGGCGGACGGATCGGCGGGCTGGACCATGCTCCCGCTGCCCGAGCAGCTGGGCTTCGCCGATGACGAGGCACTACTCCCCGCCGACCAGCGCAGCTTTCGCGGCTATCGATTGCTCACCGAGTATTTCGCCTGCCCCGAACGGTTTCTGTTCGTCGCGCTGCCCGCGCTTCGCCGGGCCTTCGCCCGGTGCGAGGGGGCATGCGACGTGGTTCTGCTGTTCCGCCGTGCGGTACCGGCGCTTTCGGGCGCGGTGGCCCCGAATGCGCTTCGCCTGTTCGCGGCGCCGGCGATCAACCTGTTCGAGAAGCAGCTCGGCCGCGTCACCGTGAAGCGGGAGGTGCACGAGCATCATGTCGTCCCCGACCGCACCCGGCCGCTGGATTTTGAGGTGTTCCGGCTGCTCGACGTGCGTGCCTACGGCGCCGACAATCGCGACGCGCGGGAAGTGGCGCCGATGTACGCCCTCGGTGCGCAGCTGCACGACTGGCGCGATGCGCTGTTCTACAGCGTGCGGCTGACCCAGCGGCGACTGTCGACCCGCGAACAGCGCAGCCGTCGGCGCAGCGATTATGCCGGCACGGAGATGTGGCTGAGCCTGACCGCGCCGGGCGATCCTGCGCGGCTCGACGACGTGCGCGAATTGGCGGTGCGGGCGCTGGTCACCAATCGCGAGCTGCCGGAACTGCTGACCTTCAGCGGCGACCATCACCTGACCGCCAGCGGCGTACCCGCGCGCGCGATCGCCGTGGTGCGCGCACCGACGCGACCGCGTCCGCCGATGGGACTGTCGAGCGCGGCCTGGCAGGTGATCGCGCACCTGACGCCCAACCACATGACGCTCGCGCCCGAGGATGGCGAGGATCCGACGACGCTGCGCGACCACTTGGCGCTTTACGGCCGGACCGACGATCCGGCGGCGCGGCGACAGGTCAACGGCATCCTAGCGGTGCGATCACGCGCGATCACGCGCCGGGTGGGGTGGATGGACCGAACGGCAGTCGCCCGCGGACGACAGATCCGCGTGCGCCTCGACGACGGGGCGTTCGATCGCGGGCGCATGTTCCTGTTCGGCGCGGTGCTGGAGCGGTTTCTGGCCGAGTTCGCGACCGTCAACGCCTTTACCGAAACGCATTTTCATTCCGCTGACGAGGGGGAGATCGCCGCATGGCCCGCGCGGATCGGCCGTCGTCCGATCATCTGACCTTCCTCGCCGACGCGGCCGCCGCGCCGCGGCGCTGGGAGCCGTTCGCGCTGCTTCGCGGGGCGGAGGCGCGCGCTGCCGGTCGCCCGCGCATCGGCCGTGCGCGCCTGCCCGGCGAGGACGTGGTCGCCGTCGTTCAGGACCCGGCGCCCGGCTTTGCCCCCGCTGCCATCGTGGGAATCGAGCCTGCGCCGGTATCGGGCGGCTATCGCATCGTCGGCCGCTGGTTCGGGCTGCTGGGATCGATGGGGCCGATGCCGCTCCACCTGTCCGAATATGCCGCGTGGGAAGCGCGCTATGCCAAGGCGCGGCCGTTCGGCCGGTTCCTCGACCTGCTCGCCCGGCGGATGCAGCATTTCTTCTATCGCGCGTGGGCGGATGCCGAACCGGCGGTGCAGGCCGACCGTCCGGACGACGACCGCTTCGCGCGCTATCTCTCGCAGCTGACGGGCGCGGGCGAGGGCGTCCGCCTGCACGCCGCCTGGCCGGCAGAGGCGCGGCTTGCCTATGCCGCGCTGTTCGCGTCGCGTCGTAGCGCGACCGGCCTCGAGGATGCGCTGGCGCACCTCATCGGCGCGCCGGTCCATGTCCTCGAATATCAGCCGCGCCATCGTGAGCTCGAGCCGGGCGACCGCAGCCGCCTGGGCCGCGCGACGGCCGGATTGGGCGCGGGTGCGATGCTGGGCCACCGCGTCCGCACCGTCACCGATGCGTTCCGCATCGTCATTCGCGTGCCTGATGCGACTGCCTACCGCGCGCTGCTGCCCACCGGACGGCGGCATCGGGTGGTAGCCGAGGCACTCGACGCCTTCGCCCCCGCGCATCTCGAATGGGACATCGCGCTCGACATCGCGCGAGAGGCGGCACCGCCCGCGCGGCTCGACGGGCGTACCCAGCTTGGCTGGACGAGCTGGGTCGTGCCGATGCGCGGCCCGGCTCGCCGGCGCGACGCCCATCTGCGGCGGACATCTTCGGGGAGAATGGCATCATGAGCGAGATCAGCCGCGCGAGCCTGTTCGGCCGCCTCAACACGACCACGCTGAAGGCGGTGGAAACCGCCACTGGCTTCTGCCGGATGCGCGGCAATCCCTATGTCGAGCTGGTCCACTGGCTGCACGTCCTGCTTCAGGATCCGGCAAACGATGTCGGCCGGCTGCGTATCGCCTTCGGCCTCGACGAGGCGCGGATGGCGAAGGACGTGCTCGCCGCGCTCGACGCACTGCCGCGCGGCGCGACCGCGGTGTCGGACTTCTCGCCCCAGATCGAGGAGGCGGTCGAGAAGGGCTGGCTGTTCGCTTCGCTCCAGTTCGGCGCGGCCAAGGTGCGCAGCGCCCACCTCGTCTATGCGATGCTCAAGACGCCGACGCTGCGCAACGCGCTCTACGCGTTGTCGGGTGAGTGGAAGAAGGTGAACGCCGACAAGCTGGGGGAGGGACTGGAAACCGTCTGCCATGCCTCCAGCGAGACGACCGAGACGGCCGCCGCGTCGCGACCGGGGCCGGCGGGCGGCGAGGATGCCGGCCCGGGCCAGACCGGCGTTACCGGCAACGACGCGCTCGACCGCTTCTCGATCGACCTGACCGCGCGGGCCAGATCGGGTGAGATCGACCGCATCGTCGGCCGCGACGCCGAGATCCGCCAGGTCGTCGACATCCTGCTGCGCCGGCGCCAGAACAACCCGATCCTCGTTGGCGAGGCAGGGGTGGGCAAGACCGCGGTGGTCGAGGGCTTCGCACGCCGGATCGCCGATGGCGACGTGCCGCCCGCCCTGCGCAACGTCACGCTGCGCGCGCTCGATATCGGCCTGCTTCAGGCGGGCGCCAGCGTGAAGGGCGAGTTCGAGAAGCGGCTGCGCGACGTGATCGACGCGGTCGAGCAGTCGGCCGAACCGATTATCCTCTTCATCGACGAGGCGCATACGCTGGTCGGGGCGGGGGGACAGGCGGGGACGGGCGATGCCGCCAACCTCTTGAAACCGGCACTGGCACGCGGCCGACTGCGGACGATCGCGGCGACGACCTATGCCGAATATCGCCAGTATTTCGAAAAGGACCCCGCGCTCACCCGCCGGTTCCAGACCGTCGACGTGGGCGAGCCGGAGGTCGGGCCCGCAGTGGCGATGATCCGGTCGGTCGCGCCGATGATGGAGGCGCATCACGGCGTCGTCGTGCTGGACGAGGCGGTGGACGCCGCCGTCCGCTTGTCGCAGCGATACATTCCGGCACGCCAACTGCCTGACAAGGCGGTGAGCCTGCTCGATACCGCCTGCGCGCGCGTCGCCGTGTCCCAGCATGCCATTCCCGCGCCGGTCGAGGATCGCCGCCGGCGCGTCGAGCTGCTCGGCGTCGAGCGCGAGATCGCGGTGCGCGAGGCAGAAAACCAATATGGCAGCGCCGATCGCGCGGCCAAGCTGGATGTCGAGATCGCCGCCGCGACGGAGGCGCTGGATGCCGCCGAGGCGAAATGGGCGCGGGAGAAGGCCGCATTCGAAACCGTCCGCACCGCCCGCGACGCGCTGGTCGCCGCGCGGGGCGAGGGCGATCGCGAGGCGGCCGAGGATGCGGAGGCGACGCTGGCGCTTGCGGTGGCGGGGATGCGGGAGGCCGGGGGCGACGCGCCGATGGTGTTCGGCGTTGCCGATGCCGACGCGGTCGCCAGCGTGGTCGGCGACTGGACGGGCATCCCGGTCGGCCGGATGGTCAAGGACGAGATCGCCAGCGTCCTGACGATCGCCGACCAGTTGAAGGCGCGCGTGATCGGTCAGGACCACGCGATGGACGCGATCGCCAAGCGCATCCAGACCAGTCGCGCCAAGCTCGACAATCCGAACAAGCCCGTCGGCGTGTTCATGCTGTGCGGCCCGTCGGGGGTCGGCAAGACCGAAACCGCGCATGCGCTTTCCGAACTGCTCTATTCTGGCGACGACAGCCTGATCGTCATCAACATGAGCGAGTTTCAGGAAGCGCATACCGTCTCGACGCTGAAGGGCGCGCCGGCGGGCTATGTCGGTTACGGCCAGGGCGGCGTTCTGACCGAGGCGGTGCGGCGCCGGCCCTATTCGGTGGTCCTCCTCGACGAAGTCGAAAAGGCACATCCCGACGTCCACGAGATGTTTTTCCAGGTGTTCGACAAGGGGTTCATGAACGACAGCGAGGGGCGGTTCATCGATTTCAAGAACACGCTGATCCTATTGACCAGCAACGTCGGCACCGACCTCGTCATGAGCCTGAGCGAAGACGAGGAGATGAAGCCCGAGCCGGAGGGGCTGGCGACGGCGGTGCGCCCCGAACTGCTAAAGGTGTTCCCGCCCGCGCTGCTCGGGCGGCTGCTCGTGCTGCCATATTATCCGCTGTCGCCGACGATGCTGTCCGGCATCGTCCGCCTCCAGCTCGACCGCGTGGTGCGGCGCGTGCGCGACAATCACGGCATCGCGCTGACCTATGGCCAGGACGTGATCCACCATATCGTCGCACGCTGCACCGAGGTCGCGAGCGGCGGCCGAATGATCGACGCGATCCTGACCAACACGATGCTCCCCGACATGTCGATCGCACTGCTCGAGCGCCAAATGCGGGGGGAGGAAGTGACCGCGATCGAGGTGGGGATCGAGGGGGAGCGGATTGACTTCCAATTCCGCGGCGCTGCGAGATCTCCGAGCCGGGATAGCTGCCTTACCATTTGACCGCTACGCAATCTGACGGGAATTCGACATGTCACACCTCCAGTCATTCAAGCCTTCGGAAATATTCCTGAGTGCCGAAGAGGCATATGCCGTTTTGAAATTCTATTGGCCAGACCTCAAGGTCAAGCAGAGCGACCTGAACGAGTCGGACGTCGAATATGCGCAAGGCCTGTTGGTCGAGGGCATCGATGCGTCGTACAAGATGGGCTACGCGCATCTTATATTCGACTGCTTTTTCATGAAACCACCGGGCAGCTTCGTCCAGGTCAACAAGATGGTTAGGTCATTCCTGAAGAAAGCGGCCAAGCACTGGTTCAGGCACATTCAAGCTGGAAACGACTTGAACGATGCAAAGATCTATAACGCCGTCCGGGGCGTGATCGCGCTCAACTTCCGGTCCGACGCCATCATCCGGTTTACGATCGACAAGCAATAGCCCGGACGATCCGTGCTGGGTCGGATCAGCTACGATCGCAATCCGGCTGATCCGATCGCCCTCTATATCATCATGGAACGTCGAGCCCATGCCCGCCACCCCCGCCGCGCGCCTGACCGACATGCATGTCTGCCCGATGGTGACGCCGGGCACGCCGCCAATCCCGCATGTCGGTGGGCCGATCAGCGGGCCGTGCGCGCCGACCGTCATCATCGGCGGGCTGCCCGCCGCTCGTATCGGGGACATGGCGGTGTGCGTGGGACCGCCGGATGCGATCACGATGGGATCGGCGACCGTCGTCACTTCTGGGATGCCGCAAGCGCGGATCAGCGATGCGTGCGCGCACGGGGGCAAGATCGTCGCGGGCTGTCCCACGGTAATCGTCGGCGATGCCTCCGGCGGGGGCGGCGGCGGGGCGGGCGGGGCGGGACGGACCGCTACCGCCGATATGAGCGCCTATCAGGGCTTCGCTTCGATCGCCGCGGCGGAGGCGGTGAAGATGACGCAGAACCTGATCGCCGCGGCTCGTCACGGCACGCCGTTCTGCGAAATCTGCTACCGGAACGCCAGGGCGCGGGGGGTGGGCGAGGGCGAAGCGCAGGCGATCGGACGCGCCAATGGGTGAGGCGGTGCAGACCTATGCGCTCGTCGATCTGGCGGCGGCGCCCGCGCTTCTGTCGCTGGTGCTGGCAGCGGTCGAGCGCGGCGCGGCGCACCCGCTGTTCGAGGGGCCGATCGAGCCGATGGTGGCACGGGTCTCTCCCTATATCGTCGATCCGGCGCGGGCGGGTGGGCTGCTCGATCACTGGCGCATACACGGACGACGCTGCCCCTGGGGCATCCTGATCGAGACGCCGTTGCCGCCGGCATCCGCGCGTCGCCATGTTCGGCGCTTCCTTCAGGTGCGCCTGCCCGACGGCACGGGACCCGTGTTGATGCGGCTTTGGGACCCGCGAGTGCTCGGCCCGTTCCTTCGTCATCTTGATCCGGCACAGCATGCGCGCGTGTTCGCACAGCCGATAGCATTTTGCTGGGAAGAGAACGGCCGATGGCATCGCTGTACTGCGAACGGCATCCACGCGTTGGCTGACGCGATGCCGGGGACGCAAGCGGCATGAGCCGTCCAGCGCCCGTCGCGCCTGATCGGCACCAGCCGGAAGCCGCCCGCCCGGATCGGCGGGCAGAGTCATGCTGACGATCAACGCGGCGCAATTCGGCGCGTTCGCCGACGCGCGGCGGACCGCGCTGGCGACCCGCATCGGCGACTGGCTGGCGACGGAACTGCGCGGGACCGGCGGCGGATCTGCCCTTGGGGAACTGGTCGCGATCGTTGGTGATGCGGAGGCGGCGGGCATCGCCTCGGATCGCGACTGCGCGCTCTACGCCTTGCTCCTGCTATCGCAAGGGACCGACTGGCGCGCCACGCGGGCACAGCCCCCGGTGACCGCGATCCTGGACAATCAGGAGCTCAACGCCCGCTCGAAACTGGCGCAGTTGGCCGATCGGCTGGCGAAGGACGCGCGCTGAATGTCGTTTCCCCCGCCCGATCGCCGCGTGCCGCCGCCCGGTCCGACGCCCGCATCGCCGTCCGCTGCGCCGCCGGCAGGTCCGTCGTCCGGGCAGTTGCTGCTGACCGCGCGATCGCAATCGGCGGAGGCCAGCGGCCTAGCCGTGGATGCGCCGGCCGGGCCGGTGCTCACCTGCGCGGCAAAGGATTCGACGCCCGCCTCGCTGTGGTTCTGCGACCTCCAGTCCGCGACGTTGCAGATCGCGGAGAAGGCACTGCCCGTGCCCGGCACGCCGAACGCGGGATCCGGCCAGACCCATGTCTTCGTGCTGACGGCCCCGCGCCGGCGCGAGCCGGTGCAGCCGACCGTCTGGCATCCCTATGTCGCCGACCTTGCCGACCACGACCTGGTGATTGAGGCGCTGTCCGACCCGCAGCTTAGCGAGCAGAGCTACGACCTATCGACGGGTAACTGGACCACGGCGGATGCGAACGACTTGGCGCCGCTTTTCGCGAGGCTGACATCGGTGAACGTCGATCAGCATCCGGGCCCGATCATCGGTCATCCGCACCAGACGATTTCCGGCGGGCTGGGCGAGAGCGACCTGGGGCGCGCGATCGGCGGCGCCGTCTATGCCGCGTCGCCCGAGACGACGGGGGGCGAGTGGCTCGCGCTCTGGCCATTCGCTGCCGAACGGGCGCGGCGATACACGTTCAAGGCCGAATCGTGCGGGGTCAGCCGCGGTGATCGGGCAGTCGAGCACCTCGCCTTCCGCCTCGTCATCTTGCCGCGCGAGGAGTGGACGATCGGCATCGGCCTGCCCGGAGCCCCCGGATCGGGCGGATGGTCGAAGAAAAAGGTGGGCGATCTCGCCCGCAAGCCGGGCGGCGACCGCCTCGTCGCCGACGAGATCAAGGTCAGGCGCTACGACGCGGACGGCGCGCGGACCGAGGTGAAGACCCGGAAGAACAGCCGCAAGCTGGGCTACAAGGAAACGATCGTCGCGGAGACGACCGAAGCGGTCGGCTTGATCCAGATGCGGACGAGCCCCGTTGCGGAGAAGGGAAGGCTTTCCAAAGAGGATAGCCAGCCGAAGACCCGGTTGCTGCCTCTGACCTTCACCTATCGTGCAGCCGGGCAGGAGCGGACGTTCAAGTTCGACGACGGATTCAAGGACGATCTTGAATCGGTCGCCAGTGGCGCCTCGGCGGCGATGCCGAAGAATGCGCGCGCGGCGATGCGCAAGGCGCGGCAGCTCGCCCGGCGGCTGAGCCAGATCAAGACGCTGTCCGACGAGATCGGGAAACTGTTCTCGCTCGGCTCGGTCGGCTGGCAGGTGAAGTATGAGTGGGACTGGTTCCGGTCGGAGTTGCAGTTGCACTTCGGCACGCGCTGGCCCGCGGCCTATGCCGAGCAGCATCGTGTCCATTATGTCGAGCGCTTTTTCGGCGTGGGCGGCGAATGCTCGCTCATCGCCGGGTCGGTTGAGGGGCTGGTGGGCCTCGATTTCGACAAGCTGGGCTTCAAGCTGTTCGCCAAGCTCTACGTCAAGGTGTCGTTTGACGCCAAGCTGGGCGGACATGGCTCTATCGCCTATACCAATCCGCAGGACATTCGACCGGCGGCGCTCCGCTTCGACGCGAAAGGGGCGCTGAAGTTCGACGTGGACGCCGGGGTGACGGCGGGCGCGAATGCCTATGGCGCGTCGCTTCGCGCGCGCGCCGCGCTGACCTATGAGCTGAAGGGCGACATCAACGGCTATTTCAGCGCGGACGGAAACCACCGGCTGGTGGCGAACGCCAGCGGCGGGCCGATGCAATTGGTCGCCGAGGTCGAAAAGCCGTGGGGCTCCGTCCGCACCTATCAGATCGAGCCGCGCACCTTGTTCGACGAGGCGACGCTTTGCGACAACAAGTCGCTCCTGTGACCGATCGCCGCCTCTCCCACATGCTGGACATCAGCGGCGGCGCCGATGCCGCCTATCTGATCCGCGTCAACGGCGTGACGCGATCGTTGGAGCGCGGCGGGCATCCGAGCGCCCAGTCGCTGTTCATCGAACAGGACGTGCTGCCCGGTGCCAACCGGATCGAGGCGTGGGTGACGGCGCGCGGCGGCGATCCGGCGGGGCCGGCGCTGCCGCTTCGGACGCCGCCGCCCGATGCGCTACGCTTCACGTGGCGCGTGCGCGGTGACGAAGTGCGGCCGGGTGAGGGGGGTGAGGGGACCGTCTTCATGCATCCGCTGGCCGACGGCGAATGGTCCTGCGTCGCGGCGGGCGAAATGCTGCCCCACTCGCTCGAGCTCCGCTTCGTGGCGCACGGCGCGTTTGAGCCGCCGGTCTGGACGCGCGCGGACCGCGTTGACGCAGCGGCGGTGCGAGAGCGGGTGTTGGCGGAAGTCGCCCGGCTCGCCCGCCTGCTCGACGGCGGCGAGATCGGTGCGTTCACGGAGGCGGCGATCCCCCGGTACACCGACATCGCCCGTGCGCTCCCCGGTGGGCCGGATCCGGCGACGATGCGGGCGATCGACGAGATCGAACTGGAGGCGGTCCGCGCGGATCCAGCGTTCATGCTCGCGTCCATCGATCCCGCGGCCATGCGCGTCGCGGTCGAAGCCTCGGGACGGCTCATCACCTGTTCGCGCGGTGATGGCACCGCGGCGCTGCGTGCCCGGCAATCACGCGGGCCGGTGATCGACCTCCCTCTCGCCTTTGCGGTGATCGGCGGGCAGCTTCGGGTCGTTCGCTAGCGGCGGTAGAGCGGTCGATGGCCGGCTTGCCTCGCTCGACCTCGGTCACCGAACGTGAGAGAGAGGCGGGCATGATCGTGAACCCCTCCATGACCCGCTCGTCGGACCGAAGCATCGCCCTGCTGATCGACGCGGACAATGTCTCGCACGGCAAGATCGCCGCCATGCTCGCCGAGCTTTCCAAATATGGCGTCGCCAATATCCGGCGCGCGTATGGCGATTGGACAAGCACCGGGCTGAAGGGCTGGACCGGCAAGCTGCACGAGCATGCCATCCGGCCGATCCAGCAATTCAGCTATTCGAAGGGCAAGAACGCAACCGACATCGCCCTGGTCATCGATGCGATGGAGCTGCTTTACACCCAGAAGCTGGACGCGTTCTGCATCGCGTCGAGCGATGCGGACTTCACCCCGCTGGTGATGCAGCTTCGCGCGAACGGGCATGACGTCTACGGCTTCGGTGAGCGCAAGACGCCCGATCCGTTCGTCAATGCTTGCACGACCTTCCTGTATCTCGACCGGTTGGGGGAGGAGGACAATCCCGTCGGCAAGGCCGAGCCTGCCCCGCCGCCCACGGTGCAATCCACGGCGAAGCCCGCCCGGGCCGACGCGAGCGAGGCCAAGCCCGCAAAGCCGCTCAGCCAGGACGCAAAGCTCGTCGAGGTCCTGAGGGGCGCCGTACAGGCGACGGCGGGCGAGGATGGCTGGGCGCCCCTCGGCGCCGCCGGGAATGCCGTCAAACGGCAGGCGCCGATCGATCCCCGGAATTACGGCGCGCGCAACTTTTCGAAGCTGTTCGAATCGGTGGGGCTGTTCGACATCGTCCGCGCGGAGGAAAACGGGCAGAGCTACGTCGCCGATCGGCGGAACAAGGACCGAACCCCTTCACCACGATTCTGAATTCGGCCCTGCCGCGATCGAGGCTGGCTTGCTGGCTTCTAATGCGCGAGTGACCGGCCACGCTCGATCCGCGGCAAGAGGAGGAAAAACCCCGCGGCCGACAGGGTGAGAACGAGGGAAAGCAGCGCCATCGGCGCCAGGTTGCTGCCGGTCGCGTCGCGGATCGCCGGCACCGCATTCTGTGCCGCGAAGCCGCCGAGGTTGCCGATCGAGTTGATCGCGGCGAGGCCCGCGGCGGCATGGGCGCCGGTCAGCAGCCGCTGCGGCACGCTCCAGAACATCGGTTGCCCCGCGAACACCGCGGCGGCGGCCACGCACAGGCAGGCGAACTTGATCGGTGCGCCGGGCAGCACGACGCTGCCCACCAGTGCAGCCGCCGCGACGAGCATCGGTCCGACGATATGCCAGCGGCTCGCGCCATGCCGCGCGGCATGTCGCGGCAGCGCCCAGAGCGCCAGTCCCACGCAGGCCCAGGGCACGATGTTGAGCAGCCCGTTCTGAAGGTCGGTTGCGCCGAACCCGCGCACGATCGTCGGCAGCCAATAGCTGAGGCCATACGCCCCGAGCGGCATGGCGAAATAGAGCGCGGCCAGCCGCAGCACGTCGGGATCGACCATCGCGCGCCACGCGGAGCCCTCCACCACCTGTGCGGGCTCGGCCGCCAGCGTGTCGGCCAGCCATGCCTTGTCCGCCGCGCTCAGGAAGCGGGCATCCTCCGGCCGGCTCGGCAGCGCGAGGAGCACGACAGGGGTCATCAGGATCGCCGGGATGCCCGTCGCGACGAAGATCCACTGCCAGCCGGCAAGCCCCCAGAGCCCGCCCATCTCGAGCAGCGCGCCGCCGATCAGCGACCCGACCGCGTTGGCGACCGCGCTGGCGATCATGAACCACCCGACCATCTGCGCGCGCCGCGCCTGTGGGTACCAGAGCGTCAGCACGAACAGCACGCCGGGGAAGAACCCGGCCTCCGCCACGCCGAGCAGGAAGCGCAGCAGGTAGAACATCGTCGCGTCGCGCGTGAACCCGAGCGCGACCGTGATAAGCCCCCAGGTGCCGAGGATCCGCGCGAACCACACCCGCGCGCCGACACGCGCGAGGATGACGTTCGACGGCGCCTCGAACAGGAAATAGCCGAGGAAGAACAGGCTCGCCCCGAGGCCATAGGCAGCCTCCGACAGGCTCAGCGCGTCCACCATCTCGAGCTTGGCGTAGGACACGTTCTGGCGGTCGATATAGGCCAGGAGGTAGAGGACGAAGAGCAGCGGCATCAGCCGCCGGCTGATCCGCCGCAGGACGCGCTCGCCCGCAGCACTGGTCGCCGCTCCGTCGATCGGTGGTCGCCTGTCGTGCATATCCACTCCTCCCGTCCAACCGCCTATGCCGGGGAAACGGCGACCGGGCCAGAAAAAGCGGGCGAATACCGCCGTCTATCGCGCGGTCAGTCCCGCAAGCCGGATCAGCGCGCCGCCCGCCGCGCCGCTGGCGATCTCGATCCGCCCGCCATGCGCGACCGCGACCTGCCGGGCGAGGTGAAGGCCGATGCCCGATCCCTCGGCCTTGGTGGTGAAGAAGGGGAGCAGCACGTCGCCGCGCAGCGCCTCGGCGATGCCGGGGCCGTCGTCCTCGACCTCGATCGCGATGCCGCCCTCCGCCTCCGCGATCCGCAGGCGGACGTGACGGCGGCCGGGCATGTCGCTGGCCTGTCCGGCATTGCGCAGCAGGTTGATGAGTGCTTGTGCCAGCAAGTCCGGGTCGGCGTCGATCGTCAGGTCGCGCTCGATCTCGCAGTCGAGGCGATGCTCGACCCACTCGACCGCGAACAGCCGGGCGAGCTCGTCGGCAAAGGGCCGTGCCGCGAACCGGCGGCGGCGGGCGACGAGCGGGCGGGCGACCTCGCGGTAATTGTCGATGAAGCGGCGCGTCGATTCGGCCCGGCGCGCGAGCGTGCCGACCGCCAGCCGCGCATCGGCCAGCTCGACCGGATCCTCGCCGAGCAGGACCGCCGCCGTGCCGGCGAGCGAGACGATCGGGGTCAGCGAGTTGAGGATCTCGTGCGTCAGCACCCGGACCATCGCGGTCTGGGCGCCGGTCTCCGCCCGGTCGAGTGCGTGCTGGATCGGCTCGACCAGCACCGCGCGGACCGGCACGCCGGCGCGGGTGAGGTCGGCGGCGCGCACGATCGCGCGCTGCGTGCCGGCGGGAAGGTCGAGCGGGATCGGCTCGCCGCCGCCGGGCTCGCCCGCCAGGATCGCGGCAAAGGGCGCGTCGATGGGGGCGAGGCGATCGATGTCACCCGCCGCTGCGGTGCCGAACAGCGTGCGCGCCGCGCGATTGGCAAGGTGGATGCGACCCCCCTCGATCACGAGAAGCGCGACGGGCATGTCGTCGATCAGCCCCTCGAGGAAGCGGATTTCCCCGGCATCGCGGGAGCGCGCGCGGTCGAGGTCGCGCATCGCGCCGTTGAGCGCATCGGCGAGCGCGGCGAAGCTCGAGCCCCCGGCGCGCGGCATCCGGGTCGAGGCATCGCCGCGGCGCAGCGCCTCGACCAGGTCGGCAAGCGCGCGGTTGGTGCGCGCGGCGTGGCGCAGCAGGCCGGCGAGCCCGCCGGCCGCCGCCAGCGCCGCGACGACGAGCGTCGCCGCCCCGCCGCCGCGCTCCCACCCCGCGACCAGCGCCGCGACGCCGGCAGCGAGCAGCAACGCCCAGCCGAGTGCGATCGCGGTGAAGCGGCGATCAAAGCCCATGTTTTTCCATGCGGCGATAGAGCGCGGCTCGCGACAGCCCCAATTCGCTTGCGGCGGCGGAGATGTTGTAGCCGTGCTTGCGCAGCGCCGCCTCAACTAGCCGCCGCTCGACGCGGTCGAGATTGAGGTCGACCGTGTCGCTCTCGACGGCGCCGAAGTCGAAGGCGGGGGCAGGTGCAGCAACGATGCCGAAATCGGCAGCAGTGAGCGGCGCCTCGCCCCCCAGGATCACCGCCCGCTCGGCCGCGTGACGCAGTGCGCGGACGTTGCCGGGCCAGTCGGCGGCGGCCAGCGCCTCTGCCGTACCGGGCGCGAGCGTCGGGCGCGGCCGGCCGTATCGCTCGGCATTGAGCGCGAGATAATGGTTGATCAGCGGGCCCACGTCCTCGCGCCGTTCGCGTAAGGGGGGCAGCTCGATCTCGACGGTATTGAGTCGGAAGAGCAGGTCCTGCCGGAACTGGCGCGGATCGCGCAGGTCGGCGGGGGAAAGGTTGGTTGCGGCGATCACGCGGATATCGACCGGCACCGCGCGGTTCGATCCCACCGGCGTGACCCGCCGCTGCTCGAGCGCGGTGAGCAGCTTTGGCTGCAGATGGAGCGGCAGGTTGCCGATCTCGTCGAGGAACAGCGTGCCGCCATCGGCCGCCTGGATCCGGCCGGTCCGGTCGGCGCGCGCATCGGTGAAGGCGCCCTTCACATGGCCGAACAGCTCGGAATCGATTAGTTCGGGGGCGATTGCGCCGAGGTCGATCGTCACCATCGGCCGCTCGGCGCGCCGCGATTGGCGGTGGAGCGCGCGGGCGACCAGTTCCTTGCCGGTGCCGTTCTCGCCGAGGATCAGGACATTGGCTTCGGTCGGGGCGGCGCGGGCGATCAGCGCGTGGACGCGGGCCATGCCGGGCGAGCCGCCGATCAGGCCGCTGTCGCCAACCGGCAAGGGCGGGGGCGGTGCGCTGGGGGTCGCCCGCCGGCTCGCGCCGAGCGCCGCGGCGGTGCGGACGGCGGCGATCAGGCGGTCGTTCGACCACGGCTTGGCGACGAAGTCGGCGGCCCCGCGCTTCATCGCCTCGACCGCGACATGGATGCCGGCATGCGCGGTAATCATCACCACGGGGAGGGCGGGGTCGGCGCGCAGCAGGTCGTCGAGCAGCGCCAGCCCTTCGACCGCATCGGTCGCGCCGCGCGCGAAATTGGCGTCGAGCAGGACGATATCGGGCGCTGCCTCCGCCACCACCCGCCGCGCTTCCTCCGGCGTGGTGCAGGTCGCGACGCCGGCGAACAGGCCGCGCAGCGCGAGCCGCGCCGCGACGAGAATGTCTGGATCGTCGTCGACGACCACGCACGATCCGAACTGCTGCGCCTGCTGTGTCATAATCCCCCGGCTGTCCTGGCCGCATTCGTACAGCGGCCGTCCGGGATCGCACACACAAAAGCCGTGCCAACCGAACGCGCGCCTCATCGACGGGCTTGGCACGGAAGCTGCTAGTTCGGCGGCATGGCTCTGCTTCCCGAGAAAGACGGACGATGAAATCCGATCGCACGCTGCCGATCCTGATCGCCTTGCTGGTGGGCGCGGCGTGGTCGCTGCCCGTGGTGGCGCCCTCGCCCTGGTCGGTCCGGCTGGATATCGCGTCGCTGACGCTTTCGATCAGCGGCGGGGGCGAGGCTGTCCGCAATCGAACAGCGCTGTTCGAAATCGGACAACGGGTCGGGGGACGGCTGTGAGCGGCGTCCGCACGATCGACCGGCCCGCGACGGGCGGGGCGATGGACCGCGTGGTCGCGAAGCGGCGCCTGCCGCGCTGGGCGTGGGGCGTGGCCGCCGCTGCCTCGCTGGCCGTCGCCGCGCTCGCCTTCTGGCTCTACGCCCCGCGCGGCGACAGCCAGACCGTGGCGACCGACCGGCTGACGATCGCGACGGTCACCAACGGCAGCTTCGACGACTTCATCCCGCTGCGCGCGCGGGTGACGCCGTTGTTCACCGTCTATCTCGACGCGATCGAGGGTGGGCGCGTGGAAAAGATCCTGGTCGAGGACGGCGCGGTGCTGACCGCCGGCCAGCCGATCGTCGAGTTGTCGAACGCCGAACTGCAACTCTCGACGCTCGCGCGCCAGACCGAGGTGGAGCAGCAGATCAACAACATGCGCAGCCAGGAACTGGCGCTGTCGCAAACCCGCCTGTCCAACGAGCGCGCGCTGCTGGAGGCGCAGCTTGGTCTGCAACGGGCGAAGCGGCAGTACGAGCGGGAGGCGCCGCTGGCCCAGAAGGGCTTCGTCGCCGGCCGCGTCTTTGCCGACACCACCGACCAGTATCGCTACGAAGAGCGCCGCCTCGCCGCCGTCGCGCGCAGCCAGTCGAACGACGAGCGGCTGCAATCGAGCCAGTTGTCGCAACAGCGCGCCTCGATCGGCTCGATGCGCGCCGGCCTCGCCATCGCGCGCGACAACCTCGCCGCGCTCAACCTGCGCGCGCCGGTGGCGGGCAAGCTCTCCGGCTTCGACCTCCAGGTGGGCCAGAGCCTGCCGCGCGGGGAGCGGATCGGCCAGATCGACAGTCCCGGGCGTAACAAGCTGATGGCCGGGGTGGACGAATTCTATCTCGGCCGCATCGTCCTCGACCAGAAGGCGGCGGTGGAACTGGGCGGGCGCAGCTATCCGGCGCGTGTGTCGAAAATCTATCCGCAGGTCGCCAACGGCCAGTTCCAGATCGACCTGCAATTCACCGGCACCGAGCCCCCCGGCATCTCGCGCGGGCAGACGCTTCAGGCGCGGCTGACGCTCGGCGATCCGGTACCCGCGCGGCTGATCCCCAACGGCGCCTTCTATGCCGAAAGCGGCGGGCGCTATGTGTTCGTCGTCGCTGCCGATGGCCGGAGCGCGGTCAAGCGCCCCGTCCGCCTCGGCCGCCGCAACGCCGCCTCGATCGAGGTGCTCGACGGGCTCGACCCCGGCGAGCGCGTCGTCACCTCTCCCTATACCGGGTTCGCCGACAAGGATCGGCTCGACCTCTCCTCGTCAAAGGAATGACCATGCTTCAGATGCGCCAGCTGTCCCGCGTCTATCAGACCGACACGGTGGAAACGACCGCGCTCGACGCCATCGACCTCGACGTGGGGGCGGGCGAGTTCGTCGCGATCATGGGGCCGTCGGGTTGCGGCAAGTCGACGCTGCTCAACCTGATCGGCATGCTCGATCGCCCGTCGAGCGGCTCCTACGTCTTCGACGGGCAGGAAGTGGCGACGCTCTCCGAGGCGCAGCTGTCAGCGGTGCGCAAGGCGAGCCTCGGCTTCATCTTCCAGAGCTTCAACCTGGTCGACGAACTGACGGTGCGCGAGAATATCGAGCTGGCGCTCCTCTATCACGCGGTTCCTGCGGCCGAGCGGCGGGCGCGGACCGATGCGGTGATGGACCGCGTCGGCATCGCCCACCGCGCGCGCCACCGCCCCGGCCAGCTGTCGGGCGGGCAGCAGCAGCGCGTCGCGGTCGCCCGCGCGCTGGTGGCCGAGCCCAAGCTCATTCTGGCGGACGAGCCGACCGGCAACCTCGACACCGCGCATGGCGAGGAAGTGATGCGGATGCTGCAATCGCTGAATGCGGCTGGCGCGACGATCGTGATGGTCACGCACTCGCCCGCGCACGCCGACTTTGCCGGCCGCATCGTCAACATGCTCGACGGCCGCATCCTCCAGGAACGCCGCCGCGCCGCCTGATCCTCCCGCCTGATTTCGGAGCCGTCCATCATGTGGCGCAACTATCTTCTCGTCGGCCTTCGCGCGCTCGCCAAGAGCCGGGTCTATGCCGCGATCAACATCGCCGGGCTCGCACTCGGGCTGGCGGCGTGCCTGCTGATCCTCGTCTATGTCCGCTACGAGGCGAGCTATGACCGCTGGATGCCCGGCAGCGACCGCGCCTTCCAGCTTCAGACGCTCTATTCGGCGACCGATACCGGTGGCGAGGAGATGAAGCTGCAGGTCAGTTCGATCGTCGCGGGGCGGGCGCTGGCCAAGGACTATCCCGATCAGGTCGAGCGCCATGTCTGGGTCCGCGGCTTTTCGCCCGTCGTGATCCAGGACGGGCAGGCGAGCCAGATCGAGAAGCTGCGCATGGCCGACGGCAACCTGTTCGAGATCATGGACGTGCCGTTCGCGCGCGGATCGGCGGCGACGGCGCTGCCTGACGCGCATTCGATCGCGCTGAGCGAAAGCGAGGCGAAGCGCCGGTTCGGCGATGCCGATCCGACCGGCCGGACGCTGACGATCGTCGATAACAACGGGCCGGTCGACTACCGCATCACCGCCGTGTTCAGGGACTGGCCGCGCAATTCCAGCTTCAGCGCGGGCGCGGTCGCGCGCTTCGACCTGGAGGCGCAGTTCGCCGACCGCCGCGACCAGCTGACCGCGTGGGACAGCCAGTCGGGCTGGAACTTCTATCGCCTGCGCGCGCCCGCGGACGCCGCGCTCATCATGTCGCGGATGCCGGCGTGGGAGAAGCGCAACATCCCCGACTATCCGGGCGGCGGGCGGCGGGTGAACCCCGGCGACTATCAGGACTATCGCCTCGTCGCGCTGCCCGACGTGCATCTGGGCGAGGCCCAGAACAGCGGGCCGACGCCGGGCAACGACCGGGCGACCGTCGCGACCTTTGCGGTGATCGCGTTCCTCATCCTCGGCATGGCGTGCGTCAACTTCACCAACCTCGCCACCGCCCGCGCGTCGCAGCGCGCACGAGAGGTCGCACTGCGCAAGGTGCTGGGCGCCAGCCGCGGCCAGCTAATCGCGCAGTTCCTGACCGAGGCGGTGCTGGTGACGGCGATCGCGATGCTGCTGGCGCTCGCCGCGGTCGAGCTGCTGCTGCCGTCGTTCAACGCCTTCCTCAAGGCGGACATGCACCTTCACTATCTGGGCAGCGACGGCTGGCTCGGCTGGATCGTCCTCTTGACGCTGGCGGTCGGGCTGCTCGCGGGGCTGTACCCGGCCTTCTACCTGGCCCGGTTCGAGCCGGCTAAGATCCTCAAGGCGAACAAGTCCGCCGCCGATGCGCAGGGGTCGGGGCGGCTGCGCAGCGCGCTCGTCATCGGGCAATTCGCGGTGTCGATCGGGCTCATCATCTGCACCGCGGTCATCTATGCTCAGACCGCCTATGCGCGCACCGCCGATGCCGGCTATGTCCGCGACGGGCTGCTTCAGATCGGCAATATCGGCTACAAGGGCGTCGACGGCCGCGACCAGCAGGTGGCCGAGCAGCTGCGCCGCGTGCCCGGCGTCGTCGCCGCGGCGCGCACCCAGATCGCGGTCGATCCCGACAACAATTCGATCAGCGCGATCTACACCGGGCCGAGCGCGGGCGATCAGGTCGATGTCGGGCGCTACGGGGTCGAGCCCGGCTTTTTTCGCGCGATGGGGATGAAGATCCTGGCCGGGCGGGACTTTTCCGAGGGCATCGGGCGTGACGATGCGACGACGCCCTATCCGGTCGACCGCGCCGCCGAACAGGCGTTCGCGCAGCGCGGCGCGAACGTGGTGGTGACGCGCGAAGCGGCGCGGCGCCTGGGCTTCGCCGACCCCGCCGATGCGATCGGCAAGGCGCTGTATGCCAGCCTCTCGCTCGACGAGTTCGGGCGCGTGCCGATCACGATCGTCGGCGTGGTCGAGGATGCGCGCTTCCGCTCGATCCGCGATCCCTTGCAGCCGATCATGTACAATATGCAGCGAAACGGCTTCGACAGTCTGGTCGTGCGGTACGAGGGCGATCCGGCCGCGGTGCGGGAGGCGGCGGAGGGCGTCTGGAAGCGCAACATTCCGCAGGTGCCGTTCGCGGCGCGCTACGCCGACGATATCGTGCGCGAACTCTACGATCGGGAGGCGGCGCGGGGGCAGTTGTTCGCGGCGTTCGCGATCCTTGCGGTCGTCATCGGCTGCCTCGGCCTGTTCGGGCTTGCCGCGTTTACCGCCGAGCGGCGGACCAAGGAGATCGGCATCCGCAAGGTGCTGGGCGCGCGTACCGTCGACATCGTCCGGCTGCTCGTCTGGCAGTTCAGCCGGCCGGTGCTGATCGCCAACCTGATCGCCTGGCCGGTCGCGTGGTGGCTGATGCGCGACTGGCTGAACGGGTTCGACCGGCGGATCGCGCTGACGCCGGTGCCGTTCCTGATCGCCGGGGGCCTTGCGATGGCCATCGCGGTGCTGACCGTCGCCAGCCACGCATGGCGTGTGGCGCGGACCAGCCCGGTCCGGGCGCTTCGATACGAGTAGCCGGCGTCAGCGCAGGATGAACTCGGCACCGTGCTTGTGCGCCCGGATCTCGTCCTCGGTCAGGCCGTTGATCTCGTGCGGGAAGATCAGCCAGTCGCTCGTCTCGTGGACGAAGTAATCGGGCGTGAGCTCGGTCACGTTCCGCGACGGCTTGTAATAGACGGTCGCGACCCGGACGTCGTCGGGCATGTTCCTGCGGCATCGCTGGCGCAGTTCGGCGATGAGCGCGCGGATCGAGCGCCCGGTGTCGAACACGTCGTCGATCAGGAGCAGCCTGTCCTCCGGGTTCAGCACGTCGACCAGATGGCCGAGGCCGTAGATCCGCACCTGCGGCTCCTGCTGGTCGATGCCGGTATAGGACGCGGTGCGGATCGCGATATGGTCGCTCTGGACGCCGCGATATTCGAGCAGTTCCTGCACCGCGATGCCCACGGGCGCGCCGCCGCGCCAGATCCCGACGATATGGCTGGGGCGAAACCCCGAGTCGTGGACGAGATTGGCGAGGCGGAAGGAATCGGCCAGCAGGCGATCGGCCGACAGGTAAAGCTTGGCGGGCAAGGTGCTTGTCATTCGGAGGTCATCTAGCCGCCCCGCAACCCGCTGGGCAACCGCGGCCGGGGGCGTCAGCGCCAGCCCTGCCGGATCGCCGCGGCTTCGCCCGCGCGGTCGAGCGGCTGGCCAGCCATCATGTCCTGCGCCGCCGCCATCAGCCCGGCATCGGCCGACCCCGCCTGGCGATAGGCGCCGTCCTCGGCCCGGCCGGAGGCGGTGCGCCGCAGCGTCCAGGCATCACCGTCGCGGCAGGCGATGCCGCTCGTCGCGCTGCCCGCGAAGACACGGCAATAGCCGCCGTCCGCCGCCTTGAAGCTGGCGAGCATCCGGACGCCGCTGGCCGCGCCGTCGCTGCCCGCCTGCGTGTCGAGCGCGCGCGCCAGCGTGCCGCGCGCGACGAGGCCGCCGGGGCCTGCCTCGATGGGGCCGCCCGGCGCGATCCCACGACCGATCATGAGGCCGAGGACGAGGCTAGCGGCGGCGGCCCCCACCCAGCCGGCGGGGAAGCGGCGCTTCGGGCGGGCGGGGAAGGCGACGACATTGGACGCGGCGAGCTCGGCAATCCGCGGCGGCACCGGCCCGGCGGCGATCGGCGCAAAGGCCGCGCCGATCCGCGCCCGGAGCGCACGCTGCGCCTCCACCTCCGCCGCCAGCGCGGGGTCGGCGGCGATCGCGCGTTCGACACGGCGCGTGGTCAGCGGGTCGCACTCGCCATCGGCATAGGCCATCAGCGTCTCGCGATCGATCGTCATGCCGCTTCTCCCAATTTCGTCATCAATGCCGCCCGCCCCCGGACGAGGCGCGAGGTGAGCGTCCCCATCGGAATGTCGAGCACGGCGGCCGCCTCCTTGTAGGCCAGCCCCTCGACCAGCACGAGCGCCACCGCCTCTCGCTGTTCGTCGGGCAGCGTCGCCATCGCGCGGCCGACGCGATCGAGTTCGACCCGCGCCTCGATCGCGCGGTCGCCCGCGTCGCCAACCTCTGCCCCCGCTTCCTCCGCGACGAAGGTCTGGGCGGCGCGTCGGCGCATCCGCGCGGTGTCGATCCAGGCGTTTCGCATGATCCGGTACATCCAGCTGTCCATCCGCGTGCCCGCCGCAAAGCTCGCCCGCGCGACCAGTGCGCGCTCCACCGCCACCTGTGTCAGGTCGTCGGCATCGGCCGCGTCGCGCGCCAGCGCATGCGCGAAGCGCCGCAGGCGCGGCAGCAGGGCGGTCAGGTCGCGCTCGAAACTCAATGGGGGTCCTTGGGGCCGGGCATGGGGATGAAACGGATGGGATCGTCCGTTTCATCCCGTGACAGCGCGATCATGTGCGTCAAGAAGGATCGGGATGACACGCCACCTCTTCGCCCTCCTGCTCGCCGCCGCGGCCCCGGCGAGCGCGCAGCTGCTGCCCGCACTGCCGCCCCGGATCGGCGCACTGCCGGGGCAGGTGCTGGGCGCCGTCGACCGGGTGGCCGATGCCGCGCCGCGGGCACTGGCGGCGGCGCGGGTCGACCGGATCGCCGCGCTCGTCCGGTCGAGCGGCGGGCGCGTCGTGCGCGACGACCGCGGCGATGCGGCGGTCGCGGGCGAGGTGGTGCTGACCGACCCGACCGATGCGGCGCTCGCCGCGCTGACACGCGATGGCTTTCGCCTGGTCGAGCGCGAGGAGGTCGAGGGGCTGGGCGTCGGCTATGCGCGGCTGGCGGTGCCGGCGGGGCTTCGGCTGGACCGGGCGCTGGCCCGCGCGCGGCGACAGGCGCCGTCGATCGCCGCCGATGTGATCCATTTCGAGAGCGGGAGCCTCGCCGCCCCGATCACGATGCCTTCCTCGCCCCCGGCGGCGGCGGCGGGGCCGGTGGTCGGCATGATCGACGGCGGCGTCGCCGATGCCGGCGTGCGGCAACAGGGCTTCGCCGGCGGCGCGCCGCGGCCGAGCGATCACGGCAGCGCGATCGCCTGGCTGATCGGTCGCGGCGCGCCCGGCGCGCGCGTGGTCGCCGCCGATGTCTATGGCAATGATCCGGCCGGCGGCGGCGCGGTCGCGATCGCGCGCGCGATCGGCTGGCTCGTCCGGTCGGGCGTGGGCACCGTGTCGATCAGCTTGGTGGGGCCGCCCAACCAGCTGCTGGCGCGCGTCGTCGCGGCGGCGCAGGCGCGGGGCATGACGATCGTCGCGGCGGTGGGCAATGACGGGCCCGCCGCGCCGCCCGCCTATCCCGCCTCCTATCCCGGCGTCGTCGCGGTGACGGGCGTGGATGCGCGCGGCCGCGTCCTGATCGAAGCGGGGCGCGCGAGCCATCTCGACTATGCCGCGCCCGGCGGCGGCTTCGCCGCGCCCGATGCGCGCGGGCGGATGCGGCCGGTGCGCGGCACCTCCTTCGCCGCGCCGCTCGTCGCTGCACGCCTCGCCGCGGTCGGCCGTGCGCGCGTCGATGCAGAGGCAGCGGCGGGGCGCGGTTATGGCCGCGGGCTCGTCTGCGGGGCGTGCGTGCCGGGGCGCTAGAAAAAAGTTCGCGCGCCGGGATTAAGCGGGCACCGGGCGCCGTTCCCCTCTCGAAGCTGAGAGGAGACAAGAGATGCGTTCCATTCTGTTCACGACGGCGGCGCTGGCGCTGACGACGCTCGCCGCGCCCGCTTCGGCACAGCTGCTCGGCGGCGGTGGGGGCGGCGGGCTTGGTGGGAGCCTCGGCGGGTCGCTGGGCGGCAGCCTCGGCGGTACGCTGCGTTCGCCCGGGACGATGACCGAAAGCACGCTGCGACGCACCGGCAGCGGCGAGGTGCGGACCGACCGCCAGGTCGATCGGCGCAGCGGCCGCGTCCGCGCGGGCGGCAGTGCGTCGGGCGAGGGTGGCACGCTCATCGACGGGCGCTCGCCGATCGGCGGCGGCAGCGCGGCGACGCGCGGATCGGGCAGCGGCGCCGGCGCGGTCGATGCGCAACTGATCGGCACCGACGCCGTCCGTTCGACCGCGACCGGCGCTGTCGGCGAGGCGCGCGGGCTGGCGAACCGCGGGCGCGATACGCTTCGGCAGACGCGCGATGTCGTGGGCAGCAGCGCGGCGAATGCCACGGGCAGCGCGAGCGGCACCGCCGCCGGCAGCGCCGGGGCCGGCAACGGGATGCTGGCGCTGGCGGGCAGCGCCGCGGCGGCGGGTGCGGGCAGTTTCGACGTGCAGCCCGGCATGACCGTCGTCGATGCAAAGGACCGGGTGATCGGGACCGTTCGCGACGTGCGCAGCGAGGCCGACGGCCGCGTTCGCGCCGTGCTCGTCCAGGTCGGCGACCGCGTGGCGACGCTTCCTGCCGCCAATTTCTCGGGCGAGGGCAGCGTCCTCGTCTCGGCGATGAAGCGTAGCGAGGTGAAGCGCGAGGCGGCGGACTGAGGGCGAGGCGGGGCCGGCCGAGGGAGCCGGACGGCCCCGCACACGCTCGGCGATTGAAAACGCGGCGATTCGCTGCGATCACCCGGTCTTGAGATTGAGCGCCCCGCCGGGCGCCGGACCGGGAGACATGGATGTCCAACCCCCTGCGGGCCGCGCTGGCGAGCCTGCTCCTCCTGCCGATGGGCGTCGCCGCGGACGCGCAGGCGCCGGCCACGAACCGCCTGACCGCCGCCGAGCGCAAGGCCGGCTGGACATTGCTGTTCGACGGTCGGGACCTGTCGGGCTGGCGATCCTTTGCCGGGGGCGCCCCGCCGCCGACGTGGCGGGTGAGGGACGGGACGATCGAACTCGTCAAGGCCGATGGGCAGATGAGCGGCACCGACCTCGTCACCGCCGGGCGTTACGGCGCGTTCGAACTGACGCTCGACTGGAAGACGGCGAAGGGCGGCAACAGCGGCGTCCTCTATCTGGCGCGCAACCTTGCCGATACGGAGCAGGTCTATGAAACCGGGCTCGAGATGCAGGTGCTGGACGATGCCGGCCATCCGGACGGCAAGATCCCCTCGCACCGGGCCGGTGCGCTCTACGACATGACCGTGCCCCCGGCGGGTGCGGCGCGGCCGGCGGGGAGCTGGAACCATGCGCGGCTGCTGGTCGAGCCGGGCCGTATCCGCCAGTGGCTGAACGGGGTGATGACCGCCGACGTCAGCTATGGCGACGATGCGTGGCGCGCGCGCGTCGCGAAGTCGAAGTTTGCGAAGATGCCGCATTTCGGTACCTTCGGCAGCGGCATCATCGCGCTTCAGGATCACGGCGAACCCGTCGCCTATCGCAACATCAAGCTTCGCCCGATCGGGCCGAGCGCCATCGTGGACAAGCCATGACCCCCGGACAGGAAACCGCACCCGCCGACGTCATCATCGTCGGATCGGGGGCCGCGGGCGGCATGGCCGCCTATACCCTGACCAAGGCGGGGCTACGCTGCCTGATGCTGGAGGCGGGGCGCGACTACGACCCGCAGGCGGAGGTCAACATGCTCGCGCCCGAAAGCGACGCCCCGCTGCGCGGCAGCGGCACGCCGGACAAGCCGTTCGGCTATTTCGACGCGACGGTGGACGGCGGCTGGGAAGTGACGGGCGAGCCCTATACCTCGGCGCCGGGCAGCGATTTCAAATGGTGGCGCCCGCGGATGCTGGGCGGGCGGACCAACCATTGGGGCCGCCACGTGCCGCGCTGGGGCGCGTACGACTTCAAGCCCTTCTCGCGCGACGGGCTGGGCGTCGACTGGCCGATTTCCTATGACGACGTGGCGCCCTTCTACGACCGGGTCGAGAAGATGATCGGCGTCAACGGCGGGCCGATCGGGCTCGAGAACCACCCGGACTCGCCCGCCGAGTGCCTGATGCCGCCGCCCAAGCCCCGCGTCCCCGAAATGCTCATCAAGGCGACGGCCGAGAGCATGGGTATCCCCGTCCGCGCCGCGCACACCGCGGTGCTGACGCGTGACATGCCCGACCCGGTTGCGCCGCGCGCCGCCTGCTACAACGCCTCGCCCTGCACGCGCGGCTGCACGATCGGGGCGATGTTCCAGACGACGACCTCGTTCCTTCCGCAGGCGAAGGCGACGGGCAAGCTGACCGTCCAGACCGACGCAATGGTCAGCCGCGTGCTGACCGACAAGGCGGGCCGCGCGACGGGTGTCGAATATGTCGATCGCAAGACGGGGATGCGGCACGAGGTCAAGGCGAAGGCGGTCGTCCTTGCCGCCGGCACCGGCGAGACGACGCGGCTGCTCCTCAATTCCGGCACGCCGGGAAGGGGCCTTGCCAATTCGTCGGGCGAGCTTGGCCGCAACCTGACCGATTCGACGGGTGCGTCGTTCACCGCCTACATCCCCGGCCTCGCCGGACGGCCGCGCTATAACGAGGACGGGATCGGCGGACAGCACATCTACATCCCGTTCTGGCTCTACAAACAGCAGAAGCGCGGCGAGCTTGATTTCGCGCGCGGCTATCATTTCGAGGTGTGGGGGCGGTTCGGCGTGCCGTCGTCGAACGTGCTGCCGCGCGTCTGGGGCGCCGATCTCAAGAAGGCGGTGCGGCAGGCGTCGGGCGCGACGATCGGCATGGCGCTGCGCGGGGAGATGATCCCGAACAAGGATACTTATTGCGAGATCGATCCGGGGGTGAAGGACCGCTTCGGCATCCCGGTTCTGCGCTTCGCGTTCAAGTTTTCGCGGAACGAGATCAACCAGGTCGCGCACGGGCGAAAGACGGCGCACGCAATCTTTACGCGGATGGGCGGCCGCATCCTCGACGATCCCACATTGCCGCCCGAGAAGATCATGGCGGCGGGCGGTGAGATCATCCACGAGCTCGGCACCGCACGGATGGGCGCGGACAAGCGAACATCGGTAGTCGATAGCTTTGGCCAGGCATGGGACGTCGACAATCTGGTGCTGATGGACGGAGCGATCTTCGCCTCGGGCGCACACAAGAACCCGACGCTCACCATCCTCGCGCTGGCGCTGCGCTCGTCCGAGCGGCTGGCGGCACGCTTCAAGTCGGGAGCTTTCGCATGACGCTGTCGCGCCGCACGACGATGCAGTGGATGATGGCCGCCGCCGCGCTCCCGCTCTCCCGCCTCGCCCCCGATGCGGCTGCGGCGGTCGGGGAGGGGGCGCCGCTGCCCGTGGTCGCCGACTGGCCGGGACCGATCCCGCCGCTGCCGCCGACCAAAGGATATGGCCGCGACCCCACGCTCATGGAGCCGAAGGTCGTCTGGCCGCTGACGCTGACCCCGGCGCAGCGCGCGTCGGTCGATCTGCTGGCTGACATGATCCTGCCCGCCGACGAGCTGTCGCCGGGCGCCGCCAAGCTCGGCATCGGCGCTTTCATCGACGAATGGATCAGCGCGCCCTATCCCGCGCAGCAGGCCGACCGGGCGCTGATCCTCGGCGGCGTGAGCTGGCTCGACCGGCAGAGCGAGGCGCAGTACCGCAAGCGGTTCACCGCGCTGGACGCGAAGACGCGCGGCGGGCTGCTCGACACGCTTTGCACCGCTCCTCCTGCGGGCGCGATGGAGATGCCGGTCCGGTTCATGGACCGGATGCGCGCGCTGCTCGTCCTCGGCTTCTATACCCTGCCCGAGGGGAAGGCGGACATGGGCTATATCGGCGACCAGCCGACCGAGGGGCCGTATCCCGGACCCTCGGACGAGGCGCTGGCGCACCTGTCCGCGCTTCTTGCGACGCTCAAGCTGACGCCCGCCTAGCCGCAGACTACGAGGCAACCTGAAAAGCCCCTGCCGAGCCATCGGTGGGGGCTTTTTGCGTTCGGGGCTCGCAAAGACGTGCCCGACGATCATCCCAAAGGATCATCAAACACTCAAACAATCGATTGCAGGAAATCGATTGCATTGTTATGGCTCCCTCCAACGCCGGGACCACGTGGATGGTCCGCGAAAAGGGGAGGTTGTCTTGAACCGTACGCTGCTGCTCGCTTGCACGTCGCTGATCGGGGTTTCCGCCGGAAGCGCGCCCGCCTTTGCCCAGACCGCCACCGTGCCGCCCGCGCCGATCGATGCGCAGGCGGGGCAGCCGAGCACGACCGACGCCGATCAGGGCGCGCTCGACGACATCGTCGTCACCGCGTCGGGTCGCGACAAGCGGCAGCTCGACAGTTCGGTCTCGGTCACGACGATCTCTGCCGACACGATCCAGACCTTCCGCCCGAGTTCGGAATCGGAGGCGCTGCGCCTGATCCCCGGTATCCAGGTCGCGGGCACCGCCGGCCCCGGCGGCAATTCGAACATCGCGGTCCGTGGCCTCCCCGTGGCGACGGGCGGCTCGCCCTTCGTCCAGTTGCAGGAAGACGGGCTGCCCACCGTGCTGTTCGGCGACATGCAGTTCGGCAACAACGATTACTGGACCCGCTTCGACGCGTCGGTCGCCGACGTGCAGGCCGTCCGCGGCGGCGGTGCGGCGACCTTCGCGTCGCAGGCGCCGGGCGCGGTCATCAACTATATCAGCCATTATGGCGAGCAGGCGGGCGGCTACGTCGCCTTCAACCAGGGCATCGGCTATAACGAGCAGCGCGTCGATTTCCGCTACGGCGCGCCGATCGGCGAGATGACGCGCTTTCACATCGGCGGTTTCTATCGCACGGGCAAGGGGCCGCTGCGCGCCGATTACCGGGTCAGCGACAGCTATCAGATCAAGGGCAACGTCACCCAGGAGTTCGACGACGGCAACGGCTATGTCCGCGTGCTGTTCAAGCTCGCCGACACGCGCGAGCCGAACTACACCGGCGCGCCTGCGCTCGCGACGATCAACGGCCTCGACGTCAGCGACGTGAAGCCGTTTCCGGGCTTCGACGGGCGGCGTGCGTCGAACTACTCGATCTACAATCGCGACTTCCTGATCTACGACCGCGACCAGACGCTTCGCCGCGTGCCGATGGACGGCATCACCACCAACACGCAGGCGATCCAGGCGCAGTTCCATTATGACTGGGGCGATCACTTCACGATCGACAACAATGCCCGCTACACCGCGATGGACGGCGCCTTCACCTCACCCTTCCTGAACGTCGCGACGCGCGCCAGCGTGATCGGGTCGCAGCTCACGTTGAACGGCGTTCCCTATGCCCGGGTGGCCTCGATCCGCTACGCCAACGGGCCGCGCGCGGGGCAGGCGTTCACCGGCACCTATGTCGACAACAACGTCAACGTGCGCACCAACATCCGCGACGTGGGCAGTTTCGCCAACGACCTCGGCCTGTCGGGCAAGTTCGACGCGGGGAGCTTCGGCCGCGTTACCGCACGCGCGGGCCTGTTCTACATGAATCAGAAGATCGCGATGGACTGGCACGTCGATCGCTCGCTGCGCGAGGTGTCGGGCGACAATCCCGCGCAGCTCGATCTGTATGACGCGGCGGGCGCCAAGCTGACGCAGGAGGGGATCTCCGGTTACAACAACAATTGGGGCAGTTGCTGCTCGCGCGATTACGACTATTCGTACAAGAACACCGCGCCTTATGTGGGTCTCGATCTGACGGGCGACCAGTTCCAGATCGATGGCAGCGTCCGGTTCGAGTCGGTGAAGGCCAGCGGCAGCGGCCGCGCGGGCGGAGCCGAGTTCTTCGTCAATTCGGGCGGCGTGCGCATTCCGACGATCACCGCCAACGGTCCGGTCGAAGTGCTCGACTATACCCGCAACTATGTCAGCTGGACGGTCGGCGGGGGGTTCAAGCCGGGCGCAAATACGAACATCTTCGCGCGCGCGTCGCGCGGCGGGCGGTTCAACAGCGATCGCCAGACCTTCGGCGGCAAGTTCTCGCGCGACGGCGACCTGTGCAACAGCGCGCAGGCCCAGGCGGGGACCAATGGCTGCGCCGCCGACGGCCTCACCCCCTCGGTCGATTTCGTCAACCAGTACGAGATCGGCGTGAAGAACCAGGGCCGCTTCAGCTTCGGGCGCTATTCGGTCCAGCTCTCGCTGCTCAAAGCCAATTTCAAGCAGAGCACGTTTGAATTGTCGGCGACGCGCTGCCCCGGCGGCGCGGGCGGGTGCATCATCGATGCGAAGTTCAAGTCGCAGGGCCTCGAGTGGACGGGCACGTTCGACAGCGGGCCGTTCTCGCTGTTCACCAACGCCACCTATACGAAGGCGAAGCGGCTCAATACCGGCGCGGCGGACTATAGCCGTTCGCCGAACCTGCCCGACCTCACCTACAACGTGGTCGCCAATTACCGGGTGGCGGAGATCGTCGGACTGGGCCTCGCCATGACCGGCCAGACCAGCGCGACCGACGATGCCGGCCGCGAGTATCCGGGCAAGGCGATCTTCAACGCCAACGCGACGGTGATGCCGGTCAGGAACGTGGAACTGGGCGTCAACGTCTACAATCTGTTCGACACGTTCGACCTGCGCGGCAATGGCGGCGTCGCCGATCCGACCGTCAATCCCACGGTCATCAGCGGCCAGCCGGCGCTCGGTCGCACCTTCACCGGCTCGGTCCGCTTCAACTTCTGACCCCTGCCTCGCGGGCGGGCGCCGACTTGGCACCCGCCCGCGCTTTATCCTAACCATGACGCCGAAGGAGAGGGCGGCATGAGCGGCAACGACCGGCGCATCCGATCGGTGGCGATCGTCGGCGGCGGCACGGCGGGATGGATGACCGCCGCGGCATTGGCACAAGCGCTCCAGCGCGGGACGACGATCACGCTGGTCGAGTCCTACGAAATCGGCACGGTAGGGGTCGGCGAGGCGACGATCCCGCCGATTCGCATCTTCAACGACACGCTGGGCATCGACGAGCGGCAGTTCGTCGCCGAGACGCAGGGGACGTTCAAGCTCGGCATCGAGTTCGTCGACTGGGCGCGGATCGGGCACCGCTATTTCCATCCCTTCGGCCCGCACGGGCGCAACTTCGACATCGTGCCACTGCACCAGCACTGGCTGCGTGCAAGGGACGAGGGGGAGGGCGCCTCGCTCGACGAGCATTCGATGGCCTGGCATCTCGCCCGCGCGGGCCGGTTCGCGCCGCCCAGCCCCGACCAGCGCAGCGTCCTGTCGACCTACGACTATGCCTTCCACTTCGACGCCGGGCTCTATGCCCGCTTCCTGCGCCGCTATGCGGAGGCAAAGGGCGTCGTCCGGGTCGAGGGCAAGGTCGGCCACGTCTCGCTCACCGGCGAAAGCGGGCATGTCGAGCGCGTGACGCTGGCGGACGGGCGCGCGATCGAGGCCGATCTTTTCGTCGATTGCTCGGGCTTTCGCGGGCTGCTGATCGAGGGGGCGCTGGCGACCGGGTACGAGGAATGGACGCACTGGCTGCCCTGCGACCGCGCGGTGGCGGTGCCGTCGGCGCGGGTCGAGGCGCCGATCCCCTATACCCGCTCGACCGCGCGAGAGGCGGGGTGGCAATGGCGCATCCCGCTCCAGCACCGGACGGGCAACGGCTATGTCTATTGCAGCGCGCACGTTAGCGACGATGCGGCGGCGGCGGTGCTGCTCGGCCGGCTCGACGCGCCGGCGCTGGCCGACCCGCGGCATCTGCGCTTCGTCACCGGGCGGCGGCGGCTTGCGTGGAACCGCAACGTCGTCGCGATCGGGCTGTCGTCGGGGTTTCTTGAACCGCTCGAATCGACCTCGATCCACCTCATCCAGGCAGGCATTTCGAAGCTGCTGGCGCTGTTCCCCGACCGCGATTTCGACTCGGCGACGATCGACGAGTTCAACCGCGTCACATCGGTCGAGACCGAGCGCATCCGCGACTTCCTGATCCTCCACTACAAGCTGACCGAGCGGACGGATACCGAGCTATGGCGATACTGCGCGGCGATGGACGTGCCGGATACGCTGAAGCTGAAGCTCGATCATTTCCGCCGCCACGGCCGGCTGGTCGCGCGGGAGATGGACCTGTTCGCGCCGCCGAGCTGGCTGGCCGTGCATATCGGCCAGCTCAATTTTCCCGAGGGGCTCGATCCGCTGCTCGACCACCGCAGCGTCGATGCGCGCGGCTGGCTCGCAAAGCTGCGCGCGGCGATGGCGGCGGAGGCGGCGCGGGTGCCGACCCATGCCGAGTTCATCGAGCGCAATTGCCGGGCCGCAGCGTGAGCGACGTCGCTGCCTGCCTCGACCGGGGCATGGCACTGCGCGGCGAGGAGCGGATGGCGGAGGCCGACGCCGCCTTCACCCGCGCGCACGCGCTGGCGCCGCGCGATCCGATGGCCGCGCGGTGCCTGGCACAGATCCGGTTCGAGCGCGGCCTTGCCGCCGCCACGTTGTTTGCAGCGGCGCGCGCACTTGCCCCCGGCGATCGCGACCTGTTGCGCAACGAGGCGCTGGCGCTCGCGGCGGAGGGGGCGCCCGACCGGGGGGAGGCGCTGCTCGCCGATGCGGTCGCGGCCGCGCCCGACTGGCTCGACGGGCAGCGGGTGCTGGCGTCCCTGCGCTGGACGCATGGGCTCGGCGATCCCTTCGCCGGCTATGCCGCCGGGGTCGAGGTGATGCCCGGCAATGCCGCGCTGTGGCTCGCCTGGTTCGCGGCGGTGGCGCAGCAGCGCGACTGGCCGGCGGCGCGGACGATCCTGTCACGGGCACGCGCTGCGATCGGCGAGACGCGCGGCCTGCTGCTCGCCGAAACGTTCATGGCGGTCGAGAGCGACGCCGATCGCAGCGAAGCGCGCCGCCTGCTCGACCTGACCGCGGGCATCGACGACGCCGGCCTGTCGATCTGCCGCATCCGCCTCGCCCTGCGTGAGGGTAATTGGGCCGGTGCGCGCGATACTACGCTGGCCATGCTGGGCGGGCCGGCGGCGATGCTCGCCTGGCCGTATCTGGCGCTGGCGTGGCGGCTGCTCGGCGATCCGGCGGCCGAGTGGCTGGAGGGCGATCCGCGGCTGGTCGGCGATTACCCGGTGGCGCTTTCCAATGCCGAGATGGGCGAGCTGGCCGAGACGCTGCGGTCGCTGCACACCGCCCGTGCACCGTATGGCGAGCAGTCGGTGCGCGGGGGGACGCAGACCGATCGCTCGGTCCTGCTCCGCCACGAACCGATCCTCGAGCGCACGCGCGCCGCGCTGATGGCGGCGGTCGAGGCGCATGTCGCGCAACTGCCGCCGCCCGATCCGCGGCACCCGCTGCTCGGCCGCCCGCGCGCGCCGCTGCGGCTCGCCGGTAGCTGGTCGGTGCGCCTCTCAGGCGGCGGGCGCAACGTGCCGCACACGCATCCTGCCGGCTGGCTGAGCTCGGCCTTCTACGTTGCGCTGCCGGACGCGGCGGAGGGCGCCTTGGCGCTCGGAACGCCGCCGTCCGAGCTGGGTCTCGACCTGCCCCCGCGCCGGATCGTCACGCCGCGCACGGGGCGGCTTGTCCTTTTTCCTTCAACGCTTTGGCATTCGACGTTACCGTTCACATGCGGTGAGCGGCTCAACATTGCGTTTGATATCGTACCTGCGGCAAGGCGGGGTGGATGACCAAGACCAACGATCCAGAAGGAACGACGCCGCGGGTCCGGACGCTCGCCGATCTCGCGCGGCTGGCGGGGGTGACGGCGGGCACCGTGTCGCGCGCGCTGGCGGGCAAGGAGCTCATCAGCGCCGACACGCGCGAACGCATCCAGAAGCTGGCCGACGAGCACGGCTTTCGCCCCAACCAGATGGCGCGCCGCCTGCGCACGCAGCGCACCGGCGTCATCGGCGTTGTCGTGCCGCTGGGGCACGAGCGGCGCCAGCATCTGTCCGACCCGTTCTTCATGACGATCCTCGGCCATCTCGCCGATGCGCTGACCGAGAATGGTTATGACCTGATGCTTTCGCGCATCATCCCTGATGCCGACGACTGGCTGGAGCGGATCGTCACCTCGGGCATGCTCGACGGCGTGCTGCTGATCGGCCAGTCGGACCAGTTCGAGGCGATCGAGCGCGTCGCCGCGACCTATCGTCCGCTGGTCGTCTGGGGCAGCGCGCTGCCCGGACAGGTGCATTGCGCGGTCGGCGTCGACAACCGCATGGGGGGGCGGCTGGCCGCCGAGCGGCTGATCAAGCGGGGTTGCCGGCGCCTCGCGTTCCTCGGGGAGGTTCGGACGCTCGAGCTGATCGAGCGGCATCGCGGCGTCTGCGATGCGCTGGCCGCCGCCGGCCTGCCGCCGCCGCTGCAACTCGATACGCATCTCGCCTCCGACATCATGGCGGACGAGATCGCGGGCCATGTCGATGCGCTGCCGCCCGAAATCGACGGCATCGCCGCCGCGTCCGACGTGATCGCGATGCGGACGATCCGCGCGCTGGTCGATCGCGGCATCGCGGTGCCCGGCCGCATCGCCGTCACCGGCTTCGACGACCTGCCTTTGTCGGAGAGCATCGTGCCGCGCCTTACGACGGTGCGGCAGGACCTGGTCACCGGCGCGCGCGCGATGGTCGATGCGCTGTTCGCCCGGATCGGCGGCGCCGACGCGCCCTCGGTCGAGATGCCGCCGATACTGGTGCCGCGCGACAGCGCCTAGGCGATGGCGATCCGGTCGCCGTCGATCACCAGGTCGAAGAAGGGCGCCGGAACGCCGCCGAACGCCTCGCGCCGTGCCTCGGGCGTCGCGGGCTCGGTCGCGGGGCCGCCGCGCCAGTAATTGACGAAGCTTGCGACCCTAAGCTCGTCGGTCACCCACCAGCAATAGGCCTGGACCGGTGCCGATGCGGGGTTGGCGGCCACCAGTCCCGATCCGTTGACCGGTCGCCACGGCCCCTCGATCCGCTCAGCGACCATCGCATAGAGGCCGGAGGGCGCCCCGATCCCCGGCGCGAAGCGATGCGCGTGCGTCGACCAGAACAGATAATAGCGGCCGGCATGCACGACCACGTGCGGCCGCTCCAGCTCGCTGTTGGTGCCCACCGCCGACACGATCGGCGGCAGCAGCGACCAACCGTCGCCCCACGCCGTCGCCGCCCCGATCACGCCGTCGGGGAAACGGTCGGCGCCGCCGGCATTGGCGGTGAAGAACAGATATTCCCGGCCATCGGCGGGATCGCGGAAATAGCCCGGATCCCGAAAGCCCTTGATCCCCGTCGGCGCGGCGACGGGGTCGCGGGCGACGGCGTAATGCGCGCCATCGGCGATGACGCATTCGACCGGCGGGCTCCACGCGCCGAAGCGCGGCTCGCCATTGACGATCGCGAAGGGCGCGCGAGTCTCGAACAACCGCTGCTCGAATGTCGCCGGTTCGCCCCGGCGACCGGCCGCGGTGAAGAAGTGCCGGATGCTCCCGTCGCCCGTCCGCACCGCCGATCCCGACCATTCGCGGCTGCCGGGCGTGAACCCCGGCTCGAATGTCCAGCCATGATCGCGCCAGCCGCCGTCGCCGTGGCTGAGCAGGCGGATACGTGCATGGTCGTGCCGCGCCTCGGGGTCGGGAAAGCGGGGGGTGGCGAGGAAGAACCACCAGCTTCGCCCGCCGTCGAACACCGTAGACCCGTCGGCCTCGGTCAGATGCCACATGTCCCACAGGTCGAGATCGGGAAGCCCCGGATCGCGCAGGGGTTCGGCGAGCGGCGCGATCGCTGCCCCCGGCTGCGCGGCGGCAAGCCGCGCGGCATCCGCAGACCAGACCCCGGCGAGCGGGTGCGTTCGAGCCACGATCATATCCTCCCCCAAAGCGATGACGGCACATTGGCGCAAAGCCGAACGTCTTTCAACAATCGATTGCATCAGCGCGTCGAACCGCCTAGCCTGCGACCAAAGCAAGGGTGGAGAGGGCATGAGCGGCTATCAGGGCGTGGCTTCGCAGGCATCGTTAGTCGGCGGCCGCCGGATCGTGCAGGATCGCGCGCCGGTCCTGCTCAAGGCGCTGGTCTTCCTCATGTTCGCGATGTTCGCGATGACCACCGATTCGGTCGGCACCGTCATTCCGGAGGTGATCCGCGAATTTGGCCTTGGGCTGACCGCGGGCGGGTCGTTCCAATATGCGACGATGTCGGGGATCGGCATCTCGGCGATCGCGCTCGGCTTCCTTGCCGATCGCATCGGGCGCAAGCCGACGATCCTCATCGGGCTCTCGCTGTTCGGGCTCGGCTCGGCCTTGTTCGCGGCGGGGCATGATTTCCTGTTCTTCACCTTCCTGCTGTTCGTCTCGGGCCTCGGCATCGGCATCTTCAAGGCGGGCGCGCTGGCGCTGATCGGCGACCTGACCCGTTCGACGCGCGAGCATGCCGCGACGATGAACCTGGTCGAGGGGTTCTTCGGCGTCGGCGCGATCGTCGGCCCGGCGCTGGTGGCGGCGCTGCTCCAGGGCGGGGCGAGCTGGAAATGGGTCTATCTGGTCGCGGCGATGCTGTGCGGGTTGCTGGTGCTCGGCACCTTGTTTGCGCGCTTTCCGCAGCCGGTCGCCGCACCCGCCGAACGACCGCAGACGGGCGAGGCACTGCGCCTGATCGGCGATCCGACCGCGATCTTCTTCGCCGCTGCGCTGATGCTCTACGTCGCGGCGGAGGCGGCGATCTATGTTTGGGCGCCCACCTATCTCGCCGACTACAAGGGCGAGTGGGCGTGGCTGGCGCTCTATGCGGTATCGATCTTCTTCGTGCTTCGCGCGGGCGGGCGGTTCGTCGGCGTCTGGCTGCTCGGGCGGTTCGAGTGGAGCACGGTGCTCGCGATCTGCAGCGGCGCGATGGCGGCGCTGTTCTGGCTGTCGGTCGTGGGCGGGCGCGGCGTCGCCACCTTTGCGCTGCCCGCCACGGGGCTTTTCATGTCGGTGCTATATCCGACGATCAACTCGACCGGGATCAGCTGCTTCGACAAGCGCCGTCATGGCGCGGTCGCGGGGTTGCTCCTGTTCTTCACCTGCCTGTCCGCGGTGCTCGCCCCGCTCGCGATGGCGGCGCTGGCCGAGGGGTTGGGCGATACGCGCTGGAGCATCGTCCTCGGCGCGTTGTTCGCGACCGGGCTGGCGCTGCTGACGGGATGGAACCTCGCCGCCCGCCCGTTCGCTGCCCGTCTCGCGGCGCGAAACGCAGCGGACTACGAGCCGGGGGAGGCAACCACCGGCTGACCGGGCATCGCCCGCCCGTACCGATCCGATCAAGGGTGCCTCACGCGAACAGCCGTCCTTTCGAACCGTGCGGGTTTTTGTTACCGCTCGCAAAAAGGTTCAGGACAGGATAGCCGATGACGCTTCGCCCCCTTCTTCTCGCCGGCCTGTCACTCGTGGCGGCGACTGCGGCCGAGGCGCAGACCTTTCCGATGCTCGACCGGAACGGCAGCCGGGTGTCGATCGAGCCCTATGGCCCCGGCACCGTCCATGTGACGATCGCGCTGGACCCCAGGGAGATCGAGAAAGGGCCGGGCTACGGCATCAGCGGCAAGCCCGTGCCCGCCGGCTGGACGCACCGCGCCGATGCGGGTGGCGATACCTATGCCTCGGGCGACATTTCGGTAACGGTGAACGCGCAGCCCTGGCCCAAGGCGCCGAGCCAGATGGAGCGGTATTTCGTTCCCTCGCTGCCGCCCGTGTCGATCGCGGTGAAGGCTGTGGACGGGCGCGAGATCACGGCGATGACGGGCTGGGAACTCGCACCGCACGAAGTGAGCGGCGAGAAGACGTTCCGCATCGGCGCGACCTTCGCCGAGCCGGCGGCCACGCATTATTACGGGCTGGGACAGAACCAGGAGGGCGCGCTCGACCTGCGCGGGCGGACGATCGACTGCCGCCACAATTACGACGCGCCGACCGGCGAGACGGTGTGCGTGCCCTTCCTCGTCACCGACAAGGGTTATGCGATCCTGTGGGACAATCCCTCGGTCACGACCGTGTCGCCGGGGATCAACGACAAG
>CAJYLT010000032.1 GCA_913775795.1 uncultured Sphingomonas sp.
CCCATCGCGCGAAGGAGGTCGAGACTGCGTCGCTTCGCCCTGGGCACGCCGTAGAAACCCGCCTGGTTCTCCAGCGTCTCCAGCGGCGTGAAGAAGGGGTCGAAGGTGATCTCCTGATTGACGATGCCGATCGACGCCTTGGCATTGCGCGGATGCTCGTCGATGTCGAAGCCCCAGATCGAGGCGCTGCCGCTCGTCTTGTTCACGAGGCCCGCGAGGATGTTGATGAGCGTCGACTTGCCCGCGCCGTTGGGGCCGAGCAGCCCGAACACCTGCCCGCGCGGCACGTCGAACGTCACCCCGTCGAGCGCGCGCTTGCCGCCCGCATAGGTCTTGCACAGGTCGCGGATCGCAATGGCGGCTTCGGTCATGGGCGGAGAGGTAGTGCGGATGAGGCGGCGGGGGAAGCGGCTTGTCCCCCGCCCTTCGTCACCCGCTGTTCCTCAGCGCGGTCGCGATCGCGTTGATCGACAACAGGATGCCCTCGCCGATCCGCGCATCGCTCTCGCCCGCGCGGTGGCGCTTGAGAAGCTCGATCTGGAGGAGGTTGAGCGGCTCGATATAGGGCAGCCGCAGCCGGATCGACGCCTCCAGCGCCGGGCTCTTTTCCAGAAGCCGCGTCTGGCGGGTGATCGTCAGCAGCCCGTCATGCGTCGCCTGCCAGCCGTCCCGGATCCGGCCGAAGATCGCCTCGCGCTGGCCGGCGTCCTCGACCAATTGGGCATAGCGCGCGGCGATGCCCATGTCGGACTTGGCGAGCACCATCTCCATGTTGGCGAGCATCGCCGAGAAGAAGGGCCAGCCCGTCGCCATCTCGCGCAAGAGGCCCTTGTCCCCGAACCCCTCGATCGCCGCGCCCACCCCGTACCAGCCGGGCAGCATGACGCGCGCCTGTGCCCAGCTGAACACCCAGGGGATGGCGCGCAAATCCTCGATCGCGTCTGACTTTTTCCGGCTGGCGGGGCGGCTGCCGATCTTGAGGCCGGAGATTTCGGCGATCGGCGTCATCTGGCGAAAGAATTGTCGGAAGCCGTCGGTGCCGTAGACGAGGTCGCGATAAGCCTTGAACGCGGTCGCCGACAAATCGTCCATCGCTGCGCCGAACCGCGCCGCATCATCTGCCGAAAGCCGCTCGGGCTCGAGGCTGGCGAGCAGGGTGGCCGACGTCACCGCCTCGAGGTTTGCCATCGCGCTCGCCCGCGTGCCGTATTTGGCGGCGATCACCTCGCCCTGTTCGGTGATGCGGATGCGGCCCTGGACGGTGCCGGGCGGCTGCGCCTGGATCGCGGAAAAGGACGAGCCGCCGCCACGCCCCACCGACCCGCCGCGCCCGTGGAACAGCTGCATACCCACGCCTGCCGCCTCGAACACCGGCGCCAGCGCCGCCGACCCGCGCGACAATTGCCAGGTGGAGGTGAGGTAGCCGCCGTCCTTGTTCGAATCGGAATAGCCGATCATCACTTCCTGATGCCCACGCGCGGTGGCGGTCGCGGCGATTTCGGGCAGCGACAGATAGTCGCGCATGATGTCGGCGCCTGCCTCCAGATCGGCGACGGTTTCGAACAACGGCACGACCATCAGGTGCGAGGTCGGGGTCTCGCCAGGCACCCATAGCCCGGCTTCCTTGAGCATCAGGTGCACTTCGAGCAGGTCGCTGACCGATTGCGCCATCGAGATGACGTGCTGGGTGATGCACTGCCGGCCATAGCGCGCATGCGCGGCGGCGGCGGCGTGGAGGATGGCGAGTTCGCCCGCCGTCTCCTCCGAATAATCGGCATAGGGGCTGGTCAGCGGCCGCGGGCTGGCGAGTTCGCGGCGAAGGAGTGCGACGCGCGCATCCTCGTCCAGCGACAGGTAATCGCCCTCGACCCCCGCCGCCTTGAGGAGTTCGGCGACGACGCGCTCGTGCACCGCCGAGTTCTGGCGCAGGTCGAGCGTCGCGAGGTGGAAGCCGAAGATCTCGACCGCGCGGATCAGCCGGCCGAGCGCGCCGCCGGTCGCCAGCGTCCCTTCGCCCGCCGCCGACAGGCTGCGCGCGACGGCGACCAGGTCGTCGCGAAGCTCGCCCGGCCCGGCATAGGCCTCGCCCGTCAGCGCGCCGGGTCGCGGCGCGGGCTTGCCCACCAGCGCGCGATGCGTGGCGGCAAGGCGCGCGTAAATGCCCGAAAGCGCACGGCGATAGGGTTCGTCCGCGCGGCTGGCGGCATCGTCGCCGCTCGCTTCGGCCAGCCGGCCGACATCGCCGTTCACATGCGTGATCTCGGTGGAGATGGAGAGTTCGGCGCCTAGCGCATGGACCGCGTCCATGTAGTGGACCAGCGCCGCCTCCGCCGCCTTGCCGAGCGCGAGCGTCAGCGATTCGGCGGTGACATAGGGATTGCCGTCGCGGTCGCCGCCGATCCAGCTTCCGCAGCGCAGGAACGCGGGCAGCCGCTCACCCATCGCCCGGTCCCAGCGTGCATAGAGCGCGGGGAGGGCGGGCAGGAACACGTCGCGCAGGTAGGAAAGCGCGGTCTCCACTTCGTCGGCGACGTACAGCCGCTCGCGCCGCAACACGCGCGTCTGCCACAGGAGCGCGATCTGGCGTACCAGCGCCTCGTCGATCCGGTCGCCGTCGGGCGTCTCCTCCAGCCCGCGATCCTTGAGTGCGAGCAGGTCGGCAATGCGGTTGCGGTGGTCGATCATCGACTTGCGCCGCACCTCTGTCGGGTGGGCGGTAAGGACTGGAACGATCAGCGCGTGGTCGAGCAGGCCGATTACCGCCTGTCGGTCGATGCCATGTTCGGAAAGCCGGGCGAGCGCGTGGGCGACATCGGCGCCTTCCTCGCGCGCGACGCCCTGCCGGTCCTCGGCGAGGTTGGCAAGCATCGAGAAGAGCATGAAGCCGCGCACGAAATCGAGCGTCTCGTCGAGCGTGAGGCGGTCGAGGCCGGGGTCGATCGCATCGGCGCCCGCGACGCCGCGATGCCGGTCGACCGAGGTCGAGCGGATATACTCGATCCGCTTGAACAGCGCCTCGCCGCCATAGGCGCGGATGACGTCGCCCAGCATGCGGCCGAGCAGGCGGATGTCGGGATTGTTCGCGATCGGGGGAAGCGTGGCCATGACCGCTTGCTGCACCGCAGCGGGGGCCGGGTCAACGCATCAATACGAATGCGCAGACCCCGATCAGCGCAATCTTAGTTGCGCGAGACGAGGTTCATGATGACGCGGGCGGTGCCGCGGCCGACGATGCCGAGTTCGGCGGCGGCCGCCTTCGACAGATCGATGACGCGCTTGCCCGAGAAGGGGCCGCGGTCGTTGATGCGAACGATGACGCTGTTGCCGGTAATCGCGTCGGTGACGCGAACCAGGCTGCCGAAGGGCAGCGTGCGGTGCGCGGCGGTGAGCGTGGTGGGATCGCACTTCTCGCCGCTGGCGGTGCGGGCGCCGGCAATCTCGCGGCCGAAGAAACTGGCAAGGCCTTCGCCCACCTTCTCGATCACCGATGGAGCTTCGGTCGCGGCCGGCGTCTCCTCTGCCCAGGCGGGCGTGGCGACGAACAGGGCGATACCGGAACCGAGCGCGGCGATCGAGAGTTTCAACGACACATGCGGTCCCCCACGGCACCCGCGACGCTGGGCGGGCGTCGATTGACTAGCATGACGCTTCCATGACTGCCTGAACGACGAACTCGTTTCGCCGCCGGAATCCAACCGGCGAGCCGAAAACTGTAAGGTGGCGTTAAGGTTCGGGCGGCCTTTCGCCCCTCCCGCATCGCATGACGACGGGCTAGATCGGGCCGACGTGAGTGCCGAGTCCCCGCCCGTCCGCAAGATCATCCATGTCGATATGGACGCCTTCTACGCGTCCGTCGAACAGCGTGACGCGCCCGAACTGCGCGGCAAGCCGGTGGCGGTCGGCCATGGCGAATCGCGCGGCGTGGTGGCGGCGGCGAGTTACGAGGCGCGGGCGTTCGGGGTGAAGTCGGCGCTGCCCTCGGTCACGGCGAAGCGGCGCTGTCCCGACCTCATCTTCGTGCCGCCGCGGTTCGACGTCTATCGCGCGGTCAGCCAGCAGATCCACGGCGTCTTCGCCGAGTTCACCGACCTCATACAGCCGCTGTCGCTCGACGAGGCCTATCTGGACGTGACCGAGGACCGGCGCGGCCTCGGCACCGCCTGGGCGGCGGCAAAGGCGATCCGCGCGCGCATCGCCGAGGAAACGGGCCTCACCGCGTCGGCGGGCATTTCGTACAACAAGTTCCTCGCCAAGCTCGCCTCGGATCAGAAGAAGCCCAATGGCCAATTCGCGGTGACGCCCGAGATGGGCCCCGCCTGGGTCGCGTCGCTGCCGGTCGAGCGGTTCCACGGCGTCGGCCCGGTGACGGCGGCGAAGATGCGGCGGCTGGGGATCGAGAGCGGTGCCGACCTTGCGGCCAAGTCGGTCACCTTCCTTGCCGAGCATTTCGGCAGCTCGGCCGACTGGTATCACGGCATCGCGCGCGGCATCGACCACCGCCCGGTCGAGCCCAATCGCGTGCGCAAGTCGTCAGGCTCCGAGACGACCTTCGCCCGCGACCTCACCGACCCGGCGGAGATCGAGGCGGCGGTGGCGGGACAGGCGGAGGAAGTCTGGGACTGGTGCGTGTCGCGCGGCCGCTATGGCCGAACGGTGACGGTAAAGGCCAAATATGCCGACTTCCGCCAAGTGACGCGCAGCCGCAGCACCCCCGCGCCGGTGCGCGACCGCGAGCAACTGCACGCCACCGCCCGCGCGCTGATCGCCACGCTCTATCCGCTGGAGCGCGGCCTGCGCCTCGTCGGCGTCACCGTGTCCGGCTTCCCGCCAGAGGATGCGGCCCCGTCGCTGTTCGACTAAACCCGCTTGTCGCCGCCCGACCGATCTGCGAAATCGGATTTGTCAGACAAGCCGCTTCAGCGGCAGCGGGAGAGTGACGTTGAGCCATGCCATCGCGATCGTCGGCCTCGGGAAGATCGCGCGCGACCAGCATCTGCCGACGCTCGCCGCCAGCGACCGGCTTCATCTCGCCGGCATCGTCAGCGGCCATGCGCGGGACGAGGACGTGCCCGTCGCCGCGACGATCACCGAGCTCAAGCGACAGGTGCCCGACCTTGCCGCCGTGTCGCTCTGCACCCCGCCGATGGCGCGCACCGCGCTGATCGAGGAGGCGCTCGCCCTCGGCCTCGACGTGATGGTCGAGAAGCCTCCCGCCGCCAGTGTCAGCGTCGCCGAACGCTATGCCGGCATGGCGCGCGGGGCGGGCCGCGCGCTCTATCTCACCTGGCACTCGCGCGAGGCGAGCGGTGTCGAACCCGCCGCGCAGTGGTTGGCGGGCAAGACGCTCCGCCGCGTGTCGATCGCGTGGAAGGAGGATGTGCGCGTCTGGCACCCCGGACAGGAATGGATCTGGGAGCCGGGGATCGGCGTGTTCGATCCGGGCGTCAACGCGCTGTCGATCCTGACCCGGCTGGTGCCCGGCACCGAACTCCACGCGGCCACCCTCAGATACCCCGCCGATCTCGAGGCGCCGATCATGGCCGACCTGTCGATGGCGCGCGGGGATACGGCGATCGAGGCGGCGTTCAGCTTCGATCAGCGCGGGCCGCAGACGTGGTCGATGACGCTCGAAACCGATGCCGGCGTGGCCGAACTGCGCGAGGGCGGCGGGCGATTGTTCGTGGACGATGCCGAGGTTCCGGTGCCCGAGGGGACCGAATATGGCCGGCTCTATGCGCGCTTCGCCGACATGATCGGCACGGGGGCGATCGACGCCGACCTGTCGCCCTTCCGTCTCGTCGCCGATGCCTTCATGCTCGGCCGGCACGAGCGGGTGGGGCCGTTCCGCTGGGACGATTGACCACTTTCTACCTAAGCATATAGTCCGACAGGATAATCAGGAAGGATCGCCGATGGCCCTGCCGCCGAGCCAGCCCGCACCGGGCGCCCATGTTTCGCCGGCGGGGGGACGGGGCGCGTCCTACGCCCCCGCGCTGACGCTGCTTGCCAGCCTCTTCTTCATGTGGGGCTTCATCACCGTCATCAACAACACGCTGCTGCCGCATCTGCGCAGCGTGTTCGAGCTGAACTATCTGCAGACGACGTTGATCGAATTCGCGTGGTTCATCGCCTATGGCGTGGCCGCTTGGCCGGCCGCAAAAATTCTCGAACGGATTGGTTACCAGAAGGGTCTTGTGACTGGCTTGCTGGTGATGGCGGCCGGATCGCTTGGAATGACTTTGGCGGCAAGCATCCCATCGTACTGGGTCACGCTTGGTATGCTGTTCGTCATCGCCAGCGGCATTACGTTGCTTCAGGTAGCGGCCAACCCGTACGTCACCGTGATCGGCCCGCCGGAGACGGGATCGTCGCGCCTCAACCTTGTCCAGGCGTTCAATTCGCTCGGCACGACGCTGGCGCCGATCTTCGCGGGCTACCTCATCCTCGGCCGGTCGGTCGGCGGCACGACGCAGGGGCGCGTGCTGACCCCGGCGGAGCGGCTGGCGGACGCGCAGTCGGTGATCCTGCCCTATGTCCTCGTCGCGATCGTGCTTGTCGTGCTCGCGGTCGTCATCGCCCGCTTCCCGCTGCCCGCGATCGGCCAGTCGACGCAGCGCGTGACGCGCGAGGAGCGCAAGCGTCTGTCGCTCTGGAAACATCGCAACCTCGTCTTCGGCGTGCCGGCGATCTTCATCTACCTGATCGCCGAGATCGGCGTCGCCAACCTGTTCATCAATTTCGTCTCCTCGCCCGACATCGCCAACGTGACGCAGGAACAGGCGTCGCATTATCTCGCGCTGCTCTGGGGCGGGATGATGGTCGGCCGCTTCGCCGGCTCGCTCATCATGCAGAAGGTGCCCGCCGAGACGGTGCTTGCCGGCTTTTCGATCGGTGCGTTCGTGGTGATGCTCGGGGCGACGTTCCTGACCGGGCCGGCGGCGATGTGGTCGCTCATTCTGGTGGGGCTGTTCCACTCGATTATGTTCCCGACGATCTTCTCGCTCGGTATCAAGGGGCTCGGCCCGCTGACCGAGGAAGGGTCGGGCCTGCTCATCATGGCGATCGCCGGCGGCGCGCTGGTGGTGGTGCAGGGGTGGCTGGCTGACCGCTACGGCCTCCAGACCTCGTTCCTGCTGACCGTGGTGTGCGAGCTGTACATCCTCTTCTACGCCGTCTGGGGCGCGAAAACGACCAACGCGCTGCCCGAGCCCGAAGTGGTGGCGGCGGAGTAGACAAGCCGGCTGCCGCCGAATATGTCCGACTAATGAAGAGGGCGGCAAGACCATCGCCGCCCCGGTCGGAACGGGAGGATGGCATGATCGGACGGGCGGCGAAGCGAATCTTGTTGGGGGCGGTCGCATTGACGCTCGCGGCGCCGGCCACGGCGCAGGAGCCGGCGAAGCCGACCGAGATCACCGTCCGTGCCGACACCCCCGGCCCGACTTACGACAAGGCGATCTTCACCCAGTTCGCCGAGCATCTGGGCACCGGCATCTATGGCGGGCTGTGGGTCGGCGAGAAGTCGAAGATCCCCAATGTCCGCGGGTTCAGGAGCGACGTCGTGGGCGCGCTCAAGGACCTCGGCGTGCCGATCATCCGCTGGCCGGGCGGCTGCTTCGCCGACGAATATCACTGGCGCGAGGGCGTCGGCCCGCGCGCCAAGCGGCCGGTCAAGATCAACACCCACTGGGGCGGCGTGACCGAGCCCAACACCGTCGGCACGCACGAATTCTTCGACCTGGTGGGACAGGTCGGCGCCGAGGCATACATCTCCGGCAATGTCGGCAACGGCACGCCGCAGGAAATGGCCGAGTGGGTCGAATACATGACCGCGCCGGCCGGCAGCCTCGCCGACGAGCGCGCGAGGAACGGCCACAAGGAGCCCTGGAAGCTTCCCTATTTCGGCATCGGCAACGAGCTCTGGGGCTGCGGCGGCAACATGCGCGCCGAATATGCCGCCGATGTGACGCGCCGCTATGCCACCTTCGTCAAGGCGCCGGCGGGCACCCGCATCCTTAAGATCGCGTCGGGCGCGAACAACGACGACTATAACTGGACCGAGGTGATGATCCGCGAGAGCGCGAAGACGATCGATGCGCTCTCGCTCCATTATTACACGGTGCCAGGCGGCTGGCCGCCGCGTGCCTCCGCCAGCGAGTTCGACGAGACCGGCTGGGCACAGACGCTGGCCGCGACGTGGAAGATGGACGAGTTCGTGACCAAGCACACCGCGATCATGGACAAGTACGACCCTCAGAAGCGCATCTGGCTGGCGGTCGACGAATGGGGCACCTGGTATGCGGGCGATCCGGGCACGAACCCCGGCTTCCTGCGCCAGCAGAACACGCTGCGCGACGCGATGGTCGCGGCGATCAACCTCAATATCTTTGCCAAACACGCCGACCGGGTGAAGATGAGCGCGATCGCGCAGATGGTGAACGTCCTCCAGGCGATGATCCTGACCGACGGCGCGAAGATGGTGAAGACGCCGACCTATCACGTCTTCCACATGTACCGCCCATGGATCGATGCGACCGTGCTGCCGATCGAGTTGAAGGGCGGCTGGTATTCGAAGGACCAGTATGTCGTGCCCGCGGTCAGCGCCTCGGCGATCCGCGGCAAGGACGGGGTGGTGCGCATCGCGCTCGCCAATGCCGATCCGATCCGGCCGAACAGCGTGACCGCGAATCTGTCGGGCGTGCAGGCCTCTGCCGTGACGGGCACGGTGCTGACCGGCGATGCGATCACCGCGCGCAACGACTTCGACGCGCCGAACCGCGTCGCGCCGCAGGCGTTCACCGGCGCGACCGTCGCGGGCGGCCGCGTATCGGTGACGCTGCCGGCCAAGTCGGTGGTGGTGCTCGAACTGCGCTGAGGTTGCGCATGATGGGCCGGTGGCTAGGGTGGCACGCATGTACACGCGCCTCCTCCTCGCCGCCGGCCTGATCGCCGCGCCTGCCGCCGCCCAGATCAAGGTCGACACCGCCCGCATCACGCGGGACGTGAAGACGCTCGCCTCCGACGCGTTCGAGGCGCGCGCGCCCGGCACCGCGGGCGAGAAGAAGACGATCGACTATCTGGTCGCCCGGCTGAAGGAGACGGGGCTGGAGCCCGGCGGACCGGGCGGCCAGTGGACGCAGAAGGTCCCGCTCCTTCACACCGAACTCGGCGACGGCACGCTTGCGTTCGGAAACCAGCCGGTCGAGCGCGGCAAGCAGGTCTATGTCTCGACCATCCGCCCCGATGATCGCGCGCGGATCGACAGGGCGCCGATGGTCTTCGTCGGATACGGCGTCACCGCGTCCGAGCGCGGCTGGGACGACTTCAAGGGTACGGACCTGAAGGGCAAGGTCGCGGTCTTCCTCGTCAACGATCCCGATTTCGAGGCGAAGGCTGGCGAGCCCGTAGCGGGCAAGTTCGGCGGCCGGACGATGACCTATTACGGACGCTGGACCTACAAGTTCGAGGAAGCCGCGCGTCGCGGCGCGATCGCCGCGCTGATCGTCCACGACACTCCCGGTGCGGGCTATGGCTGGAACGTCGTCGTCAGCCCGCGCGGCGAGAATTACGACATCGTCCGCGCGCCCAAGGACGTGACCAGCCTGCGCCTCCAAGGCTGGATCGAGGGTGAGGCGGCATCTTCGCTGTTCCAGCGCGCCGGACAGGACCTCGCCAAGCTGCGCATCGCCGCCCGCCGCGCCGATTTCCGCCCGGTGCCGCTCAAGGGCGCGACGTTCAGCGCCGACGTCGCCGTGAAACACGAGACAGTCGAGAGCCACAACGTCCTCGCCCGCATTCCCGGAGCCAAGCGCCCCGACGAGGTGGTATCGCTCGGCGCGCACTGGGACGCCTATGGCAAGGGCGCGCCCGATGCACAGGGCCGCATCTATCGCGCCGGCGCCAATGACGACGCGCTCGGCGTCGCCGGCCTGCTCGAGATCGCCCGCGCGATGAAGGCGGGGCCGAAGCCCGACCGCAGCGTCGTCTTCGCCTTCTGGACGGCGGAAGAACGGGGCCTGCTCGGCTCCGAATATTACGCCGCCAACCCCGTCTATCCGATGGAAAAGACCGTCGCGAACCTCGCGCTCGACATCCTCCAGACCGCGGGTGCAGCCAACGACGTGGTGCTGGTCGGCCAGGGGCAGGACAGCCTTGAGGACGACATGGCGCGCATCGCCCGGGCGCAGGGCCGCACGGTGACGCCCGAAAGCCTGCCCGAGCGCGGGCTGTTCTATCGCGCCGACCATTTCTCCTTCGCCAAGCGCGGGGTGCCCGTGCTGCTTCAGATGGGCATCGCGGGCGCCTCGGACCTCAAGGTCGGCGGGCGCGCGGCGGGACAGGCGTGGATCGATCGCTATACGGGTCAGTGCTATCATCAGGCGTGCGACGCGTGGGACGAAAGCTGGGACCTGACCGGCGCGGCACAGGATATCGAGCTGGTCGGCACGATGGCACAGGAACTGGCGACCTCGACCCGCTGGCCGACATGGAAGGCCGGATCGGAGTTCAAGGGCATTCGCGACAGGAGCGCCGCCGCCCGCCGCTGAATCCGCCCACGCCGTCACAATCGAGTATCCCGCCGACTGTAAGCGAGACAATTGGCTAAACCGATCGCGGCGAAGCGCGTAGGAAGAAAGCCTGACTTCACTGGAGAGCGATACATGGACGCGAAAACCGGAGAGATGAGCGGCTGCCCGATCAACGGGCCGACCACGGTTCGGTCGTTGCTCGGCCGCCAGAACAAGGATTGGTGGCCCGACTCGCTGCCACTCGACGTGCTCAATCAGGGCGGCACCTCGCCCGACCCGATGGGCGCCGAGTTCAACTATGCCGAGGCATTCAAGCAGCTCGACTATGACGCGCTGAAGGCGGACCTGAAGGCACTGCTGACCGACAGCCAGCCCTGGTGGCCGGCCGATTACGGCAATTACGGCGGCCTGTTCATCCGCATGGCGTGGCACGCGGCCGGCACGTACCGCACGGCGGACGGCCGCGGCGGCTCGAACAGCGGGCAGCAGCGCTTCGCGCCGCTCAACTCGTGGCCGGACAACGGCAACCTCGACAAGGCGCGCCGCCTGCTGTGGCCGATCAAGCAGAAGTACGGCAAGCACATCAGCTGGGCCGACCTCTTCATCCTCGCCGGCAATGTCGCGATCGAATCGATGGGCGGCCCGGTGTTCGGCTTCGGCGGCGGCCGTGCCGACGTGTTCGAGCCCGAGAAGGACATCTACTGGGGTTCGGAGGAGCAGTTCGTCGGTCATCCCGACAACAAGACCCGCATCATCCCCGAGGAGCAGCTCGAGCTCGAGCAGCCGCTCGCGGCGATCCAGATGGGCCTCATCTACGTGAATCCCGAGGGGCCGGGCGGGGTGCCCGACGCGCTCCAGTCGGCGCGCGACATGAAGGAAACCTTCAAGCGCATGGCGATGAACTCGGAGGAGACCGTCGCGCTCACCGCCGGCGGCCACACCTTCGGCAAGGCGCACGGCGCGGGCGACCCGACGCTGATCGACGAGGCGCCCGAGGGTGCGGACATCGCGCTCCAGGGCCTCGGCTGGGCGAGCGCGCACGGCACCGGCTTCGGCGAACACACGATCACCAGCGGTATCGAGGGTTCGTGGGTCAACACGCCCACCGAGTGGTCGGAGAATTATTTCCGCCTGCTGCTCGACTATGACTACGAGCTCGTCCGCAGCCCCGCGGGCGCCAAGCAGTGGCAGCCGATCAACCAGAAGGAAGAGGACATGGCGCCGGCGGCCCATGATCCGAACAAGCGCGTGCCGACGATGATGACGACGGCGGACATGGCGCTGAAGGTCGATCCGGAATTCCGCGAGATTTCGGAGCGCTTCCGCCGCGATCACGAGGCGTTCAAGGACGCCTTCGCCCGCGCCTGGTTCAAGCTCACGCACCGCGACATGGGTCCGAAGGTCCGCTATCTCGGGCCGGAAGTGCCCGAAGAGGACCTGATCTGGCAGGATCCGGTTCCCGCCGGCACGATGCCGTCGGATGCCGACGTCGCGGCGTTCAAGGCCAAGATCCTCGGTGCCGGCTTCACCGTGGGCCAGCTCGTCAAGACGGCCTGGGCCTCGGCCTCGACCTATCGCCGCAGCGACCATCGCGGCGGTGCCAACGGCGCGCGCATCCGCCTCGAGCCGCAGCGCGGCTGGAAGGTGAACGAGCCCGAGGAATTGTCGGCGGTGCTCGCCAAGATCGAGGAGCTTCGCGGCAACCTGTCGGTCGCCGACGCGATCGTCCTCGCCGGCACGGCGGCGGTCGAGAAGGCGGCGAAGGATGCCGGCTTCGATATCGAGGTGCCCTTCACCGGCGGCCGCGGCGACGCGACGCAGGAATGGACCGATGCCGAGAGCTTCGAGCCGCTGGAGCCCGTCGCCGACGGCTTCCGCAATTTCCTCAAGACCAAGCAGACGGTGAAGACCGAGGAGCTGCTCCTCGACCGCGCCTCGCTGCTCGGCCTGTCGGTGCCGGAAATGACGGTGCTGCTCGGCGGGCTTCGCGTCCTCGGCGCGAACTACAAGGATGCGCCGGAGGGCGTGTTCACCGACCGCAAGGGTCAGCTGACCAACGACTTCTTCGTCAACCTGCTCAACAACGATACCTTCTGGAAGGTCGTCGACACGAGCGCGGACGAAGAGTTCATCGGCTATGACCGCGCCGGCAAGCACGAGCGCTGGAAGGCGACGCGCACCGACCTCATCTTCGGGTCGAACAGCCAGCTGCGCGCGGTGGCCGAGGTCTATGCCGAGCGCGGGCACGAGGAGAAGTTCGTGCGCGACTTCGTGGCGGCGTGGACCAAGGTCATGAACGCCGACCGCTTCGACCTTACGCAAAAGGCGGACAGCGTCCAGCCGGTGGGCATCGCCGAGCCGGCCTGACGAACGGGGCGCGGGGATCGCCCCCCGCGCCGACATCATCGATCGCGACGACGCCCCCGCGCCCTTCGGTTCGGGGGCGTCGTTCGTTTGCGACGCGTAGTGTCGGCTCTTCGGCGATCACATCAGGACATAAGCATATCTTTATATCTGTATTGACAAGCGCCGCCGGAGCGTGTTGAACGGGCGTGTCGAGGTTCTCCATCCCAGGCGTGGCGATGGGGCTAAGACGGGAAGCCGGTGGTGTCCTTCGGGGCGGAATCCGGCGCTGCCCCCGCAACTGTAAGCGGCGAGCGGCGGTTCTATTTCGTGTCACTGGGTGCCCGCAAGGTGCCCGGGAAGGCCGGAGCCACCGCGTTGACCCGTGAGCCAGGAGACCTGCCTCCGACGCCATAACGTTCCTCGGACGGGGGTTCCTCCGGTGGATCGCGCTTGCAAAGCGTCGATCCGTGGCGACCCGCTATCGGGATCGCCGTCGCCGGGTGCGCTTTCGCCTGACCACCGTTCGCCAAGACAGGTGAGTCATGACGGACAGCGGCTTCACGTTCACGATCGACAGCATCCCTTTCGACGCGGATTACCGCCCCGCCGACAACACGCGGATCACCACCAACTTCGCCAATCTGGCGCGCGGGGAAAGCCGCCGGGCGAACCTTTCCAACACGCTCGTCATGATCGACCGGCGATTCAATGCGCTGATGCACTGGGACAATCCCCGGGGCGACCGCTACGCGCTGGCGCTGAACATCGTCTCTGCCGCCCTCACGCTCGGCGATGGTGCGGCGGACGAGCCGTTTCCGCTGATCGAGATCCTGCACAGCGAGGTGACCGACCGGGTGCGGGGCGAGCGCCACGACGGCATGACCGGCAACAATTTCTCGTCCTATGTCCGCGACTACGACTTCAGCGTCGTCCTGCCCGATCATCTCCGGGCCGGGGGCAGCGATGCGCCGGCGGGGTTCGGCGACCTCCACGGCAAATTGTTCAGGCAGTTCGTCGGCTCCGCCGCCTATCGCGACCGGTTCCGCAAGCCCCCGGTCATCTGCCTCAGCGTGTCGAGCAAGGCGGTCTATCGCCGCACCGCCAACGTCCATCCGATCCTCGGCGCCGAATACCGCACCGACGCGCTGTCGCCGACCGACCGGTACTTCGAGAAGATGGGGATGAAGGCGCGCTACTTCATGCCGCCGCACAGCGCCGCGCCGTTCGCCTTCTATCACATCGACGACCTGGTCGGCGGCTACAGCAACCTCGAACTCGCCAGCGCGATCGCGGTGATGGAGACGTTCCAGAAGATCTACCGCCCCGAAATCTACAACGCGAACTCGGTCGCGGCCGAACACTACCAGCCGAGCCTGACCGCTCAGGACTATTCGCTGACCCGCATCGTCTACGACCGCGAGGAACGCAGCCGCCTCGCGGTCGAGCAGGGCCGGTTCGCCGAAGCGCATTTCATCAAGCCGCATGCCGAGGCGCTGCGCCGCTGGTCCGCGACCGCCGGCCGCTGATCCCCCGCATTCACGAAGGTATTCCCCGATGACGACATTGCTCCCGACCACCACCGCGGGCAGCCTGCCCAAGCCTGCTTGGCTGGCACAGCCCGAAACGCTCTGGTCCCCCTGGAAGCTGTCCGGGGAAGATCTTGCCGCGGGCAAGCAGGACGCGCTGCGCCTCGCGGTCGACGACCAGCGGCAGGCGGGCATCGACATCCTCGGCGACGGCGAGCAAACCCGCCAGCATTTCGTCACGACCTTTATCGAGCAACTGGACGGCGTCGACTTCGAGAAGCGCGAGACGGTGCGAATCCGCAACCGTTACGACGCCAGCGTGCCGACGGTCGTCGGGGCGGTCTCGCGCCCCAAATCGGTCTTCGTTGAGGATGCACGCTTTCTGCGCGCGCAGACCGACCGGCCGATCAAATGGACGCTGCCCGGGCCGATGACGATGATCGACACGCTGTACGACTCGCACTACTGGAGCCGCGAGAAGCTGGCCTGGGCGTTCGCCGGCATCCTCAACGAAGAAGCGCGAGAGCTGGAGGCCGCCGGCGTCGATATCGTCCAGTTCGACGAGCCGGCGTTCAACGTCTTCTTCGACGAGGCGAACGACTGGGGCATCGCCGCGCTGGAGCGCGCAGCCGAAGGGCTGAAGGCCGAAACCGCGGTCCACATCTGTTACGGCTATGGCATCAAGGCGAATACCGACTGGAAGCAGACGCTCGGCAGCGAATGGCGTCAGTATGAGCGGACCTTTCCCAACCTTCAGAAGTCGGCGATCGATATCATTTCGCTCGAATGCCGGAACTCGCGCGTGCCGATGGAGCTGATCGAGCTCGTCCGCGGCAAGAAGGTGATGGTCGGCGCGATCGACGTCGCGACCCACAGTGTCGAGACGACGGAGGAAGTCGCCGAGACGCTGCGCGCCGCGCTTGCTTATGTCGATGCGGACAAGCTCTATCCCGCCACCAATTGCGGGATGGCGCCGCTGCCCCGCGCCGTAGCGCGCGGCAAGCTAAAGGCGCTGGGTGCCGGGGCGGCGATCGTCCGCGCCGAGCTTTCGGCCTGATTGAGGCCGCCGCGGCTTCCATGCGGGAGCCGCAGCGGCCAAGGGGGGGATGCCCTCGAACGCACGACCGAAAGATCGACGATGAACGCCATCCTTCGCCGGCTCAGGATCGACACCTACATCCTCGCGATCATGGGGATGGTGGCGATCGCCGCGATCCTGCCCGCCCGCGGCGTGGGCAAGGACGTGCTCGACATCGTCGTCCACGCCGCCATCGCGCTCCTGTTCTTCATCTACGGGGCGCGCATCTCGCGTCAGGCGATCTGGGCGGGCATCCTCCACTGGCGGCTGCAATCGCTCGTGTTCGCGACGACCTTCGTGCTGTTTCCGCTGCTGGGCTTCGGGATCGCCACACTTGCCGCCGGGCATCTCGATGCCGGCCTCGTCACCGGGCTGATGTTCGTCGCGCTGCTGCCCTCGACGGTGCAGTCCTCGATCGCCTTCACGTCGATCGCGCGCGGCAATGTCCCCGCGGCGCTGTGCTGTGCCTCGCTGTCGAACCTGGTGGGCGTCGTCATCACGCCGCTGCTGGCGACGCTGTTCCTGAGCGCCGGGGGCGGCGGCATGTCGCTGGACGCGGTGGGAGAGATCGCGCTCCAGATCCTGCTCCCCTTCGGGGTCGGCCAATTCGCCCGCCCGCTGATCGGCGAATGGCTGGAGCGCCGGCGGACGTTGACGATGGTCGTCGATCGCGGCTCGATCCTGCTCGTCGTCTATTCGGCGTTCAGCGCAGGCGTCGTCGCGGGTATCTGGGGCCGGGTGACGCCGCAGAGCCTGACGCTCGTCATCGTCCTCGACCTGTTGCTGCTGGCCCTCGTGCTCGTCGCGACCACCGTGGCGAGCCGCCTCCTGCGCTTCACCACCGAGGACGAGATCGCGATCGTGTTCTGCGGATCGAAGAAGAGCATGGCGAGTGGCCTGCCCATGGCCAACATCATCTTTCCGGCAAGCGCGGTCGGCCTGATCGTGCTGCCACTGATGCTGTTCCACCAGATGCAGCTGATGGTCTGCGCGGCGCTTGCCCGGCGCTATGCGCAGCGGGGCGAGGATGCCATGCCCACGGTCCCCGCCCGGCAATGAGGGCAAGAGCAGCGGGCGTGCTGATCCGCGACCGCCGCCGTTGA
>CAJYLT010000033.1 GCA_913775795.1 uncultured Sphingomonas sp.
CGGATGCGCGGCGGAATGCTGCGCGCGGTGCGCGATCCCGACGCGCTGCTCGGCGGCAAGCTGGGCGAGGCGATGGCGCAGCTCGGGACGACGCTACAGGCCGATCCGCTGCTCGGCCGCACGATCAACCGCTTTGCCCGCCGCGCGGCGGTGGGCGCGGTGTCGGATTATGGCGACGCGATCGTCCGGCTGGTCAGCGACACCATCCGCGGCTGGGACGCGGCGACGATCACGCTGCGGCTGGAAAATGCGGTCGGCCGCGACCTTCAATATATCCGCATCAACGGGACGCTCGTCGGCGGCTCGGTCGGCGTTGTGCTGCACGCGATCGAGGGGGCGCTGTGACCGGCTCAGGTCCAGTCGTAGATCGTCCAGCCCCGCTCGGCCGCCAGCCGGCGAAGCGGCGGGTGCGGGTTGACCGCGAAAGCCTCGTCCGCCGCCTCCAGCATCGGTGCGTCGCTGACATGGTCGCTATAGAAGCGGATATGCGCGCCCGCCCGGTCGATGCCCTCGGCGGCCAGCCACGCCTCGACCATCCGCCGCTTGGCGGGGCCGTAGCAATTCTCGCCCGCCACCCCGCTCAGCACGTCGCCCGACGCGTCGCGGCGCACCTCGGTCGCGACCACCGCGTCGAAGCCCAGCCGCCGCGCGATCGCCTCGGCATAATAGCGGTAGGACGCGGTGGCGAGGACGAGGCGGTATCCCGCGGTGCGGTCGGCGGCGATGCGATCGCGCGCCTCGGCCATCACGTCGTCGGTGTCGATCGTCGCGGCAAAGGCGTCGACCAGTTCGCCGACCTCGGCCTCCGTCATCCGGCGGCCGAGCATCAATGCCTGCGTCACGCCCTTCAGCCGCGCGCGGTCGATCAGGCGCAGCGGATGGCCGAGCGCGACCAACCCGATCAGCGGCAGCAGGGCCAGCCGCCACGGCGCCCGCCGCCGCGCGCCCGCGACCAGGAACCGCGTCCAGGTCGGCGCGCGGGTGATCGTCTTGTCCATGTCGTAGATGGCGATGCGGACCATAAGCGCGGTCCATACGGCTCTGCGCTTGCCGATCCAGTGCAAATCAACGATGGAAGCGGGCGATGACGGGGCAAGCCGATTTCGCTCGCGACGGCGCGGGCGGCGAAACCATCCGCTTTTCGGGCGACCTGTCGCTCGCACGGCTCGGCAATCTGCCCGACCGGCTCGATGCCGAGGGGGCGGGCGCCCGCACGCTCGACCTGTCGGGAGTCGACCGGATCGACACCGTCGGCGCCTGGGTCGTCCACCGCTTCGCGCGCGACCATGACGCGAAGATCACCGGCCTCAGCGAGGATGGCGAGCGGCTGATGGCGCAGGTCGTCCATGCCGACACCCCCGTCGCGGTGCCGCCGCGCCCGCTGCCCTCGGGCCTGCGCATCCTCGACGAAATCGGCGAGGCGGTCGCCGTGGCGGGGCGCACGCTCTACGGCCTCCTCGGCTTCATGGGCGCGACGGCGATCGCCTTCGCCAATGTCGTGCGGCATCCCAAGCGCTTCCGTTTCAATGCTACGGTCCACCGGTTCGAGGTCGTCGGCGTCTCCGCGCTCGGCATCGTCGGGCTGATGAGCTTCCTGATCGGCATCGTCATCGCCCAGCAGGGCGCGGTGCAGCTTCGCCAGTTCGGGGCGGAGGTCTTCACGATCAACCTGATCGGCCGCATCACCCTGCGCGAACTCGGCGTCCTCATGACCGCGATCATGGTCGCGGGCCGCTCCGGCTCGGCCTTCGCCGCGCAATTGGGCACGATGAAGCTCACCGAAGAGATCGACGCGATGCGCACGATCGGCGTCAGCCCGATGGAGGCGCTGGTGCTGCCGCGCGTCCTGTCGGCGGTGCTCTTGATGCCGCTGCTCGGTTTCTATGCCTCGCTCGTCGCGATCATCGGCGGCGGCCTCCTCTGCTGGGCCAGCCTCGACATCCCGCCGATCACCTTCATCCAGCGTATACGCGAAGTGGTACCGATCACCGACCTCTATGTCGGGCTGGTCAAGGCGCCGGTGTTCGGCGCGATCATCGCCATGTCGGGGTGCTTCCAGGGCATGCTGGTCGAAAGCGACGCCGAGCAGGTGGGCCTTCGCACCACCAGCGCGGTCGTGCAGGCGATCTTCCTCGTCATCGTCCTCGACGCGTTCTTCGCGGTCTTCTTCACCTGGATCGGCTGGATATGAGCGAGGTCACCGCGGGCCGCGAGGGCGAGCCGATCATCAGGGTCGAGGGGCTGAAGAACGTCTTCGGCGATCAGGTCGTGCATGAGAATCTCGACCTCGAGGTGCGGCGCGGCGAGATCCTCGGCGTCGTGGGAGGGTCGGGTACCGGCAAGTCGGTGCTGATGCGCTCGATCGTCGGCCTCCAGACGCCCGAGGCGGGACAGATCCACGTCTTTGGCGAGCCGACGATCGGCCGCGAGGAGACCGAGGCGGTCGACGTGCGCAAACGCTGGGGCGTGCTGTTCCAGGGCGGCGCGCTGTTCTCGACGCTGACCGTCGCCGAGAACGTGCAGGTGCCGCTGCGCGAGTTCTACCGCGACCTTAGCCCCGCGCTGCTGGCGGAGATCGCCAATTACAAGGTGGTGATGACCGGCCTCCCCGCCGAAGCCGGTCCCAAATACCCCGCCGAACTGTCGGGCGGCATGAAGAAGCGTGCCGGCCTCGCCCGCGCGCTGGCGCTCGATCCCGAATTGCTGTTCCTCGACGAGCCGACCGCGGGCCTCGACCCGATCGGGGCGGCGGCGTTCGACGAGCTGACGCGCTCGCTCCAGCGGTCGCTCGGCCTCACCGTCTTTCTCATCACCCACGACCTCGACACGCTCCATGCGATCTGCGACCGCGTAGCGGTGCTGGCCGACAAGAAGGTGATCGCGGTGGGCACGATCCCCGAACTGCTCGCGCTCGACCATCCGTGGATCCAGGAATATTTCAACGGGCCCCGCGGGCGCGCGGCGGTCGACAGCGCCGACCGCGTCGCCGCGCAGCAACCCACTCCTTCCCCCGCGCCAGCGGAACCGAGGTAAGTCATGGAAACTCGCTCCAACCATGTCCTTGTCGGCGCGGTCGTCCTGATCCTGCTGGCGATGCTCGCGCTCTTCACCGTCTGGCTCGCCCGGCTGTCGGGCGGGAATGAGAAGGAGTATGACATCTTCTTCAAGCAGGCGGTCGACGGCGTGAACAAGGGGTCGCCGGTCAGCTTTTCGGGCGTGCCGTCGGGCCAAGTCACCGATATCGCGTTGTTCAAGCCCGATCCGCAGTTTGTGCGCGTGCGCATCCGCGTCAACGACGACGTGCCGATCCTCGAGGGGACGACCGCGACGATCCAGGGCATCGGTTTCACCGGCGTCAGTCAGGTGAGCCTCGACGGCGCGGTCAAGGGCGCGCCGGCGATCGGCTGTCCGCCGGGCGGCTCGACCCAGGCATGCCCGTTCGGCGTGCCGGTCATCCCGACGCGGCAGGGCGGGCTCGGCGCGATCCTCAATTCGGCGCCGCAGCTGCTCGAGCGCATTTCGACGCTGACCGAGCGGCTGACCGAGCTGTTATCCGATCGCAACCAGAACTCGATCGCCGGCATCCTTGCGAACACGCAGCGGCTGACCGATGCGCTGGCCGATCGCGGGCCGGAAATCGCCGCGACGATGGCCGAGACGCGCATCGCCATCCAGAAGGCGGGTGTCGCCGCGCAGCAGATCGGCGACCTCGCGCAGACGACCAACGGCGTGCTGGCACAGGACGTGAAGCCCGCCATGGCCAATCTCAACAAGGCGATCGGCGCGGCCCAGAAGAGCGCCGAGACGCTCGACGCCGCGATCGGCGACGCGCGTCCGGGGCTGCAAAGCTTCTCGAAGCAGACGATCCCGGAGGTCGGCCAGCTCGTCTCCGACCTGCGTACGCTGACCGAATCGCTCGCCGATGTAGCGGAAAAGGTCAATCGCGGCGGCGCCGGATCGCTGGTGGGTTCGCCCAAGCTGCCGGACTACAAGGGCAAATAAGGGAGCGTCATGATGAAGAAGCTTGCCATCCTGCTGACGATCCCGCTCTCGGCCTGCATCAGCTTCGGCGCGAAGCCGCCGCCGTCGCTGATGACGCTGTCGCCCGCCTCGCCGGTGCCGGTGGGCGCGGCGGCCAATAGCGGCCAGGCGCGCAACATCACGATCCGCGTGCCGTCGACGCCGCAGGAGATCGCGGTGACCCGCGTGCCCGTCCGCGCGACCGACACCAGCATCGCGTACGTCAAGGACGCGCAGTGGATCGAGCCGCCCGCACGGCTGTTCGCGCGCCTCCTGTCCGACACGGTACAGGCGCGGACGGGCTATGTCGTCCTGTCCAACCGCCAGTCGAACGTCGATCCGGGCGCACAGTTGACCGGCGAACTGCGCAGCTTCGGGCTCGACGCCGCCAGCAACAGCGCGGTCGTCACCTATGACGCGTCGCTGCTGCGCAAGGGTGCGACCACCTTCGACAAGCGCCGGTTCGAGGCACGCGTGCCCGTCACTGCGATCGACGCGGCGAACGCGGCGGCGGGGCTCAACCAGGCGGCGAACCAGGTCGCGACCGAGGTCGCCGACTGGGTCGGCCGGTAACCGATCGGCGGCGATCCTTTCGTTGACCTGGGTCGCCGCCCTCCTCGTTCTCATCGCGCAACCGGCGGAGGCCCCGCCCGTCCCGGCGGCGCTGACGCCGTATCTGGTCGATGGCGAGGTTCTCGCGGGCGACTATCGCTGGATGCGCGGCCGCTTTCCCGGCGCGAGCCCCGCGGAGGTCGAGGCGTTCGTTACCGCCGACCGCTTCAACCGCGCGTGCGAGGCATGGTCGAAGGCGGCGGTGCAAACGAACCTCGCCGCGCTGGGCACGAGGGCGGTCGTACTCGACGGCTTCTACGCCGCACCGAAGCGCTGCCAGCAGTTCATGCAGGTCGGGGTCGGGCCCGAGGTAACTTGGACCGCCTTCAGCGCCGCGCTCGACAAGGTGCGCCCCTACGCCCTCGGCGTGGTCCGCGGCGTCGCGCTCGCCGAGGATCAGCTGCTTGAAAAGGGATCGTTGGCGGACCAGCTGGCGACGCGAACCGTCGGCGAGCAGGCACTGCGCTTCGCCTGGATCGAGAGCGGGAAGCATGAGGGGGTTACCGCCGGCTACACGCCGCTGGAGCGCACGATCTACGACGGCATCGTCACCCGCGCGATGACGGCCCGCGATCAGGCCAACACCGAATGGCTGGCCAAGATCGTGGCAGTCGAAGGCTGGCCGAAACGGTCCAAGGTCGGCCAGAACGCCGCCAACGCCGCCTGGCTGCTCGCCCAGCACGCCGACAACGATCCCGCCTTCCAGCTAAAGGCGCTGCGGCTGATGACGCCGCTGGTCGCGCAGAAGGAAGTCGATCCGCAGCAATTCGCGATGCTCACCGATCGTGTCGAGCTCAAGCTGTCGGGCAGCCAACGTTACGGCACGCAATGGACGTGCGGGGCGGGCAAGCGCAGACCCTTGCCACTGACGCAGGACGAGGCGGCGACCGACCGGCTGCGCAAGACCGCCGGGCTCGACACCATCGCCGAAAACGCGGCGCGGATGGACCAGCTCTACGGCCCCTGCCCGCCCGACCCGGCGCAGTGATGCACACGCGCCTCCCCCACCCGCGCTTCCTCACCTTCCTGGCGATCCTGATCGCCGGGTTCGTTGGCGGTGCGCTGGTGGGCCTGCCGCTGCGGATCGCCTTCGTCGCGGCGTTCGATCTGGCGGCGCTGACCTTCATCGCCGGCACGCTGCCGCTGTGGCGGATGGGAATGAACGCCGCGGCGCTGCGCGAGCGGTCCGAGCGGGACGATGGCGGACGGGGGTTCCTGCTGCTCCTCGCTGGCGTCATCGCGATTGCGGTGCTCGTCTGCGTCGTCGGCCTGCTCGGCACGCATCGCCGCGTCATTCCGGGGGCCGAGCCGCTGGCGATCGCGACGGAGGTCATCGCCTGGGGCTTCGCCAACCTCGTCTACGCCTTCCACTATGCGCGGCTCTATTACGACCGGGACGAGGATGGCGGCGACCATGGCGGCATCGCGCTGCCCGGCGGGGCGGAGCCGGGGTTCGCCGACTTCGCGAGCTTCGCGCTGGTCATCGGCATGACCTGTCAGACCGCGGATATCGAGATCACCGGCCCGCGCATCCGCCGCGCGAGCACGATCCACGGCCTGATCGCCTTCTTCTTCAACCTGGGCGTGCTGGCGATCACAGTGAACATCGTCGCCGGCGCGCTTTGATCTGAGGCAGGCCGGCGCCGCCTATCCGGCTGAGCGAAGCTAAAGCCTATTTCACCGCGCGGATCGGCACCGTCAGGTTGCAGATGTCGACCCCGCCCGCGGGCCGGTTGAAGAACGCGTCGCGGCGATTGGCGCGCGCCGCGGCATAGGCGGCGAAGCTGTCGCTGTTGGTCGCCAGATATTCGAACGCCGGCCGCTCGCCCGCCGGCAGCTCGCTCGCCAACCGAACGCGCATGATCGGCGTCCGCTCGCCCGGCGTCTTGTAGAAGCCCAGATCGCCGGTGCCGCGGCGAAGGCTGGAGAGATGCTCCATCCCCGCAATCACCCGGCCGACGATCGCGATGTTGCGATCGAGGTGGCGCGGCGCCTGCCCGATCACCGTATAGAGCTCCGCCCCGGTCCCGGTATCGGGCGACAGGTTCCGGCCCACCCCGACCATGCCATAGCAATGCGGCATCCACGCGCTCGTCCTGTCAGCAGCGATCGGCCAGCCGTCGAGCAATTCGACCCACTCGGCATAGCTGTCCCGCTCGTGCCACCCTTGCGGCGCTCGGGGCGTGACGGTGCCGCGGATCGTCGTGTCCGACAGACGCCTCGCACGCGCATCGACCTCGGCCAGGTCGCGCGCCTCGATCGACGGGCGCGCATCGGCGATCGCATCGAGCGGGGTGACATAGGCGCTTTCGGGTACGGCCTCGATCCCCGGCGGCAGTGGCTTCTTCTCGGTCGGATCGCCCCATTGCGTCACGTAATTGTCCTGGACGCGCACCACCGCGGTCCCGTCCCACCAATGTGCCGCCGCCAGCCGCCGCATGTTGGAGGTCCAGCCGGCAGCGAAGGGCGCCGGGACGAGCTGGATGACCACGCGCCGCGGCCTGCCGCCCTCGGGCGCCAGATCCATGACGAGAAGGTCGCCGGCCGGGATCGCCCGCCAGTCCGACCGCGGCGCCCCGGCCACGATCGAGGCGGGGGTCGCCGGCTCGGGCGTCTGCGGGGTGGCGGGAGCGGCCTGAAGCAGGCCCAACAGCAATGCGGCGGCAAGGGTCATCGGTGCAGCGTGGCACGCGCCCGCATCTTCGCGCAATCCCCGCACTTGCGGGGCGGGCCAGCCTCGCCTAAGCGCCGCATTCCAGCGATGCGGAGCGGTGGCCGAGTGGTCGAAGGCGCTCGCCTGGAAAGTGAGTATACGGCAAAACCGTATCGAGGGTTCGAATCCCTCCCGCTCCGCCATTTACCCCAGCTAGGCTACTGTTTTCGTTCGGAAAACGGTATGCGTACGGTCGGCGCGCCACATCACTACTAACAAACGCATTCCAGAGGGTTGTTGTAATGAGCCTTCGTCCGACGCGTCTTTCGGCGCTGCGATCCGGATAGGCCGCACCCGGACTGTGGCTCGTACGTGACACTGCGGAAATCGTTACGCCCGCGCTTGCGATGGTGCCGCGCGGTACTAACTTACGCTAATCTAAATCGCGAGTGCGGGGGTAGATAGTTTGTAATGTCAACGGCTGAATTCTCGTTGGCGTCGGTCACCCCCCTTTGTGGAAGCGGGCGTAGTAAACCGGGGCCCCACGCTTAAGCATTACCAACACTTCGATGAGCCTATTCGGTTCCAAAATATGGATAAGCTAGTATCTTGATGCGGTCGCGTGGATTTTGTTGAAATAAGCGATGCGTCGACTGAAAAGACGACGGTGCCCCCTCGGACAGTGTTGCGTCGGCAAATGCGACGCCGAAGTGCTCTCGGACAACGATCCTGCGTTTGCCGGTCCCTACGATCCTTAACTGCTTCGGTCGCGCCGCGCCTCCCTCAACGATACGCCTTCCTTGCTTGTCCCGCCTCAGGTTATCGCCACGGCGCTTCACTTGGCGGTCGAGGGTTCGGCGATCTTGCGATGCAACGCTGCGAGCGCGGCCTGTGGAACGACGCCGCTTGCCAGCACCTGCGCCTTGTTCTGCCAGCCCGACACGATGTGCCCCTTGCCCGCGAACAACGCGTCCCAGCCATCGTTCGCCACCTTTGCCGGGTCGGCCTTGCTGTCGTCCTGCCCGACCTGGGTATCGCGCATCTTGGCTCGGTCGAAGAATTCCGTGTCGGTGGCACCCGGCATCAGCGTCGTCAGCGTGACGCCCTCGCTGTCGTTCAGCTCGTTGCGAAGCGCCTCGGTGAAGTTGTCGATGAACGCCTTGGTCGCGTTGTAGATGGCGTTGAAGGGCCCCGGGATGTATCCGACGATCGAACCGGTCACGAGCACCCGGCCGGCGTTACGCCCGACCATGTCGCGCAGCACGCGCTGAAGCAGATAGACCGTCCCCGTGATATTGGTGCCGATCGAATGCTGCCATGAGGCGACATCCTGAGCGAGGAACGCACCGCCCTTGCTGATCCCGGCATTGGCGATCACGACCTCGACGGTTCGGCCTTCGGCGGCGGCCAGCAGGGTGTCGACACCCCCGATGGTCGAGAGATCGACCTCGACCGCGTTCACACGGGTGCCGAACGCCCCGAACTCACGCGCCGCGGCATCGATGCGCGGTTCGTCGGCGGCGACGATCAGGTCGTAGCCGTCCTGCGCCGCCAGCTTCGCCAGTTCGAAGCCGATCCCCGTCGATGCGCCAGTGACGATGGCGAGGCCCTTGCTCATGCTACATCTCCCGATCGCGAGCCGAAGCCGGGCTTCAGCACGACCTTAATCACTTCGTTCTGGTCGTCGTGGAACATCTTGTAGCCCTGCGGCGCGTCTTCGAGGTCGAGGCGGTGCGAGATCAGGAAGGTGGTGTCGATCTTGCCCTCCATAATCGCGGCGAGCAGCCCGGGCAGATAATGCTGAACGTGCGTCTGGCCGGTCTTGAGCGTCAGGCCCTTTTCCATGAACGCGCCCAGCGGAAACTTGTCGACGATGCCGCCATAGACCGCCGGCATCGACACGCGGCCGCCCTTGCGACAGGCGACGATCGCTTGGCGGATCGAGTGGATGCGATCCGTGCCGAGGAAGGTCGATGCCTTGATCTGGTCGATCACGTTGTCGACGAAGAAGCCGTGCGCCTCCAACCCGACCGCGTCGATGACGGCGTCGGGACCGATCCCGCCGGTCATCTGCATCAAGGCCTCGTAGGTCTTGGTTTCCTCGAAGTTGATCGTCTCCGCGCCGAACCTGGCGGCGAGTTCGAGGCGGCGCGGGAAATGGTCGATCGCGATCACGCGCTCGGCCCCCATCAGGAACGCCGACTGGATCGCGAACAGGCCGACCGGACCGCAGCCCCAGACGGCGACGGTATCGCCGGGCTGGATGTCGGCATTCTCCGCCGCCTGCCAGCCGGTCGGCAGAATGTCGGACAGGAACAGCACCTTGTCGTCGTCGATCCCGTCGGGGATGACGATCGGGCCGACATCGCTGAACGGCACGCGGACATATTCGGCCTGGCCGCCGGCATAGCCACCGGTGAGGTGGCTGTAGCCGAACAGCCCCGACATGGGCTGGCCGTACAGTTCCTGGCCGATATCCTGATTGTCCGCCGGGTTGCCGTTGTCGCACGCCGAGTACTGATGCTTGCCGCAATGATAGCAGCTGCCGCACGAAATCGTGAACGGCACGACGACGCGCTGCCCCTTCTTCAGCGTCGAACGTGCGCCCACTTCGACCACCTCGCCCATGAATTCATGGCCGAGGATGTCGCCGGCCTGCATCGTCGGGATGTATCCGTCGTAGAGGTGCAGGTCCGAGCCGCAGATCGCGGTCGACGTCACCTTGATGATGCAGTCGCGCGGGTTCAGGATTTCGGGATCATCGACCGTATCGACGCGCACGTCATGCTTGCCGTGCCATGCCAGCGCTCTCATGCGCGTTCCTCCTGAAGCTGTGCCTGGGTTCGCGACGACGTCGCGATCTCGCCGGTTTCCATCAGTTGCTTGAAGCGCCTGAGGTCGCGGCGCGCCTGGATCGCCGGCTCGTGCTGGAACAGCTTGGCGATGACCTTGCCGACGACGCCGGCGGGCGGGTCGTACGCGATCATCGCGTTGACGACCGTGCCGCGTGCGCCGGCATCGGTAAAGGTGATGCGGCCGGAATTGGGGACGTCGGCCCCCGCTTCGGATTCCCAGGTGATCGAGCGCCCCGGTTCCTCGTGGGTCACGCGCGCATCCCATTCGATCGTCTTGCCCGCCGGTGCCTTGACCACCCAGTGCGAGCGGTGCTCGTCGATAACGTCGATCCGCTCCACATTGTCCATGAAGCTGGGCAGGTTCGAAAAGTCGCGGAAATAGGCGTAAAGCTCGTCCGCTGGCCGCGCGATCGTGACCGACTGCATCGTCAGATTGCGGGCGGAGAAGAGATGTTTCGCAGTCGCCGTCGGCGCGTCGTCGGTCATCACGGGCTCCCATTGCGTGGCCTGACAGCGGTCGGCAAACGTGGTCGTTCCCAAATTTTTGCGCATCCAAACACAGATTAAGTACATATATTTTTGGGAGAATCCGGAACCCTTCGTGACATCTGCGAGTGCGTCTTGTCTCGCCGCCTGTGCGGCTAGCGGCTGCTCGCGCGTCGTGGCAATTTCTGCCCCAATCGATCCTTGCATGGTCGCCAGCGCGAACTCGCCGCGCTCATCATGTCGTTGACGTAGATGACGGGCGCGCCAGCCGCGCGCGCCTGTGCTTTTGGCTTCCGCACGACCTCGGCGACCCCGCGCGCCTTTTGCTCGAGCCGCTCGACGCCTTCGAAGTCGAAGCAAATGATCATGTCGATGTTGAGCAGCGCCGTATGCCCGCCCACGGCAGGCACCGCGTCCCGCGCGGGCGGAGCACCCTCACCTGCTTTTCCACTCGATCGTCGCATCAAAGCCGGTCAGACCTTGGCAGCGATCGACTTGGCCTCGGCATACAGATCGGCATAGCGCCGCGTCACCATCGGCAGCGTCTCGTCGATCCACTGCGCTTTCGCCGCCATCCCGCCGGTGAGGCTCAGACCGAAGTCCTTCACGGTCGATGCACTGGTATCGAACGACGCCAGAAGCTGATCGACCCGGGCTATCTGGCCGTCGGTTTCTGCAACGTGCGCGCGCAGGCGATCGGCGACATCGGGATAACTCTCGAGTCGTACGATCTGCGGGTTCATGATCGACAGCGCCTGCTTCTCGACGGCGCGGACATTACGCAGGCCAACGACGAAGAATTCGCGCAGCGCATCCGGATGGGTGGTCATCGCGGCCACTAGCGGCAACGCGACGGTCGCCTTCACGTCGATCGGCTTGGTTGGCCAGACACTCGCCTTCGACGACGTGGTGTTCGAGCGCACGAGCTAGTCGGCCTAGCGCGGACACCAAGGCGCTTCGATCGCCCTGGCGACGACGTGCATTTCGCCGTCACCTCGCGATATCGCCGAGCCAAAGCCGGCCCAGCAAGCGATCGAGCGACGGCGGATCGAAGCGGTCGAGGCCGGAACCGGGATAGAAGGTCATTTCGCCGAAGCGCGGCGTGCCGGCAATGTCGTACAGGTCGACGCGAACGAAGTCGAAGCCG
>CAJYLT010000034.1 GCA_913775795.1 uncultured Sphingomonas sp.
ACGTCGCCTATCTGGCGGAGGCGCTGACCGGCTTCTTCAACCGCGCCGACCATGACGGCGTGGCCGGCTATTCCGATCGCGCACTGGCGCGGGTGTGGAAGGCGGAGCGGTTCAGCTGGCAGCTGACGACGCTGATGCACCGCTTCCCGGGGCAAACGGCGTTCGATCGGCGCATCCAGGTCGCCGAGCTAGATTACATCGCGCGGTCGGAGGCGGCGCGGACAGCGATCGCGGAGAATTACATCGGGCTGCCGCTCTAGCGGGCGGGCCGCGGCGTGGTGTAGGGGCCGCCCATGCCCACGCGCTCGCTCTTCGCCACGCAATTCTACGAAGGCCGCATCGACGACGCCGACCTGATCGCCGAGGTCGAGGCGAGCGTCCGCGCACTGGCCGAGGATGATCGCGCCGGCCGCGGCTGGTCGAAGGCGAACGGCTATCGCGGCTATACGAGCTACGCTTCGCTCGACGACCTGCCGGTGCGCGATCCGGTGTTCGCCGACCTGAAGCGCGCGCTCGACAAGCATGTGGCGGCGTTCGCGTGCGATTGCGCGTTCGATCTGGGCGGGCGACGGCTCAAGCTCGACAGCCTCTGGGTCAATGTCCTGAAACCCGGCGGCACGCATTCGGGGCACATCCACCCGCACAGCGTCGTCTCGGGCACCGCCTATATCGCCGTCCCGCCGGGGTCGGGCGCGCTGAAGCTCGAGGACCCGCGCCTGCCGATGCTGATGGCCGCGCCCGGCCGCACCGACGACGCCCCGGAAATGCTGCGGCCCTTCGTCTATGCCGAGCCGGCGGTGGGTAGCGTTTTCCTGTGGGAAAGCTGGCTGCGGCACGAGGTGATGCCGAATGCGGCAAAGAGCGACCGGATCAGCGTGAGTTTCAATTACCGGATGTAAGCCGCCGCCCGGCCGCATCCATAGCGGCCGAGGCCGCCCGCTCGCTGGCCCAGCCGATCGCGGCGCCCACCACCACGTCGCTGACAAAATGCTTGGCGCGCGGCAATTGCACCAGGGCCACCGCCGCCGCGAAGAGCCGCATCGGCGCGGCGAGGCCCGGCGCCTCGCGCACCACTGCCTCCGCCACCGCCACCGCACCCGCGGTATGGCCGGAGGGGAAGGAGGACAGCTCGTGCGCCTCGCTGTCGCCCGGTTCGGCGCGATAGCCCTCGTCCAGCGCTTCGTCCGGCCGGGTACGGTCGATCGAGCGTTTGATCGCCGTCTTCACCCCCGTCGCCAGCAGCTGCGCCGCGAGCATCCGTCCGCCCGTTCGCGCCAGATCGGCGCGGCGCATCGCCAGCCCCGCGACCAGCACCGCCGAAGATATCGCGATCAGCGGCGGCTGGTCGGCGATCTCGCTCCATCGCCCCGCCTCGCGCACCTCGGGCTTGTGGCGATGCGGGGCGAGCGCGCGGGTGACGCGCATGTCGGCCGCCTCGATCGCCGAAACCGTATCCTTCAATGTCTCGACGATCTTCATAGCCCGCCAACGCGCCCGCGATGCTGGCGTTGCACGCCGCTTGCCGCTAACGGGACGCCAATCCCCTTTCACATCATCGAGACGGCATCATGGGTTTTCGCTGCGGCATTGTCGGGCTTCCGAACGTCGGCAAGTCGACGCTTTTCAACGCGCTCACCGAAACGGCGGCGGCGCAGGCGGCCAATTATCCCTTCTGCACGATCGAGCCGAACGTCGGCAACGTCGCCGTCCCCGACGAGCGGCTGGTCAGGCTGGCCGACATCGCCAAGTCGGCCAAGGTGATCGAGACGCAGCTGGGCTTCGTCGACATCGCCGGCCTGGTCCGCGGCGCGTCGAAGGGCGAGGGCCTGGGCAACCAGTTCCTCGGCAACATCCGCGAGGTGGATGCGATCGTCCATGTCCTGCGCTGTTTCGAGAATGACGACATCCAGCATGTCGACAACCGCGTCGATCCGATCGCGGATGCCGAGACGGTCGAGACCGAGCTGATGCTATCCGACCTCGACAGCCTCGAGAAGCGCGTCCCCAATCTCATCAAGAAGGGGCAGCAGGGCGACAAGGAGGCCAAGGCCGCCGCGGTCATCCTCGGCCGCGCGCTTGACCTCTTGCGCGACGGCAAGCCCGCGCGGCTGGCGGTGCCCGCCGACCCGGACGAGGCGCGGCATCTGGAACAGGCGCAACTGCTGACCGGCAAGCCCGTCCTTTACGTCTGCAACGTCAACGAGGAGGATGCGGCGGAGGGCAACGCCTATTCCGCGCGCGTTTTCGAGAAGGCGAAGGCCGAGGGGGCCGAGGCGGTCGTGGTGTCGGCGGCGATCGAGGCGGAGATCGCGACGATGCCGACCGAGGATCGCACCGAGTTCCTCGCCGAACTCGGCCTCACCGAAACCGGCCTCGCCCGCGTGATCCGCGCGGGATACAAGCTCCTTAAGCTCCAGACATTCTTCACCGTAGGCCCCAAGGAGGCGCGCGCCTGGACCGTCGAGGTGGGGGCCAAGGCCCCGCAGGCGGCGGGCGAGATCCATTCGGACTTCGAGCGCGGCTTCATCCGGGCTGAGACGATCGCGTTCGACGACTATGTCCGCCTGAACGGCGAGGCCGGCGCGCGCGAGGCGGGCAAGCTGCGCCAGGAGGGCAAGGAATATGTCGTCCAGGACGGCGACGTGATGCTGTTCCGCTTCAACGTCTAATTACACGTCACCCCGGACTCGTTCCGGGGTCCACCGTGCCGCTCACGCAGCAGCGGCGGATCAGGCGGATCGGTGGACCCCGGAACAAGTCCGGGGTGACGATCGATGAAAAGTCTGAGCAGGAAGCGCCAGTCATGAAGCTCCTCCCCCGCCTCTTCGCACTGGCCGCGCTCGCTGCGCTCCAGGCGTGCATGACGCCGCCGGTCGAGGCACCCGCCACCCGTGCGGTCGCCGAAACCCGCGCGCCCGTCACGCTGCTCGTCTCGATCGACGGGTTCCGGCCCGACTATCTCGACCGCGGCGATACGCCGGTGCTGTCGCGGCTGGCGGCCGAGGGTGTGCGGGGCACGATGCAGCCGTCCTTCCCGACCAAGACCTTTCCGAACCATTATGCGCTCGTCACGGGCCTGCATCCCGACCGCAACGGGATCGTCGCCAACAAGATGGAGGATGCGCGCCGGCCGGGCGAGACCTTCACCATGGCGACGACCGACGCCTTCTGGTGGGACGAGGCCGAGCCGATCTGGGTCAGCGCCGAACAGGCCGGCATCCGCACCGCGACGATGTTCTGGCCGGGCTCCAACGTCCCTATCCACGGCCGCTTTCCCGACGACTGGCAACAGTTTGCGCAGGCGATGCCCGAGCGCAACCGCATTGCCGCGATCGTCGACTGGCTGCGCCGCCCGGCCGCGACGCGCCCGCACCTGCTGACGCTCTATTTCGACAGCGTCGATACCGCCGGGCACAAGTTCGGGCCGGACTCGCCGGAGGTTCGCGCGGCGATGCGCGGCGTCGATGCGCGCATCGGCGAGATGCTGGGCGAGCTCGCCGCGATGGGGCAGCCGGTCAACCTGATCGTCGCCGCCGACCACGGCATGGCACCGGTCGACGCGAGCCGGACGATCGACTTCAATGCCGCCTTCCCCGCCGGATCGACCCGCGTGATCGAGGACGGCCCCTATGCCGCATTCGAGGCGATGCCGGGGCAGGAGGGCGCCGTCCGCGCCGCGCTGCCCAAGGCGGGGCCGCACATGCGCTGCTGGGACAAGGCCGACCTGCCCGCGCGGCTCGCCTATGGCCGCAATCCGCGGGTGCCGCGCTATCTCTGCATCGCAGACAGCGGCTGGATGATCCTGTCCAAGCCGCCGAAGGAGCCGATCAAGGGCGGTGCGCACGGATACGACAATGCCGATCCGCTGATGCGCGCTGGCTTCGTCGCCAGCGGGCCGGCTTTCGCGCGCGGGACTGTGGAGGGGCGCAACGTCGACGTCTATGCGCTCGTCCGCCGCCTGATCGGCATGCCACCCGCCCAAGACATCGACGGGACGATCGAACCGTTCGAGCGCGTCCTCAAATAGCGCTTGCATCGATCCGGTTTCGAACTGAAACTGATCACATGCGCTATTTCGAGGATATGGCGGTCGGGGAGACCGCATCGTTCGGCCGGTACGAGGTGACGCGTGACGAAGTGCTCGACTTCGCACGCCGCTACGATCCCCAGCCCTTCCATCTCTCTGACGAGGGCGCGGCCGACACGCATTTCGGGCGGCTGGCGGCGAGCGGATGGCACAGCTGCGCGATGACGATGGCGATGCTCGTCGAACAGATGAAGGCGGTGCCGACCGCCAGCCTTGGCGCGGGCGGGATCGATGAACTGCGCTGGCTGAAGCCCGTCCATCCGGGCGACACGCTCCGCTGCGAAACCGAACTGCTCGACAAGCGCGCGTCGGCGACGAAGCCGCATGTCGGCTTCACCCGCCAGCGGATGACGGTGTTCAACCAGCATGACGAGCCGGTGATGACGTTCATCGCCAACGCGCTGATCCGCCGGCGCGGCGACGGGGACACGGCCCCCGCCGCCTGATACCCTCAACGAGGCCGGTTGAAGCCGCCGCGTGCGCCGCGGTCGCCGCGCCCGCCGCCGCGATTGCCGAAGCCCTCGCGCCGGGCACCCCAGTTGCCGCGATCGATGCGATTCTCACGGCGAAGCTCGCGTCGGTCGCTGCGATATTCCTGCCGGTAGGCACGGCGATCGTCGCGGCGCTCGGCGCGGAACTCGGGCCGCGTCACCTCGCCGTTGCGGAACGCCTGACGGTCACGGAAGCGGTCCTGCCGGAACGCGCGATCGTCCTGCCGCCGGTCGCGGCGGAAGTCGCGCCAGTTGTCGGCGACGCGCGGGTTGCCGCGCCAGCCCTGCCGGCGTCCTTCCCAATAGCGCTGCTGCGCGCCGTTCCAGCGATAGGGCCGGCGATAGCTGTCATAGACGTAATAGCCGGTGCCCGGATAATAGAAGCCGTCGTTCCAGCCCCAATAGGGGTTGCCGAACCCGCCGACGCCATAGCCGGCATAATAGGGGTCGTCATAATAGCCGCCAGCGTAACCGCTGCCATAGCCGACGTTGAGCCCGCCATAGCCATAGCCATAGTCCGAGCACGCCGACAGTCCCAGCGCGGCGGCGATCGCGATCCCGGCGATCTTCACTTGCCTTGCGAACATCCTGAATCTCCTCGATACGCAGGAGTGACGGTCGATCAGGCACGCCTCGTCTTGAATGACGCGTGAACCGTCGCTGCTGGGACTCGAAGCGCCGCGACGGCGACTTGGTTCCGTCAGTGTCCCGCGAACGCCGTCAGCGCATGAACGGCGATGCCGTCGCCCGCGAGCGCCGCCGCCCCGCCAAGGTCGGGCAGGTCGATCACGAACGCCGCCTGATCCACGACCGCCCCCGCCTTGCGGATCAGGCGCACCGCGGCCCGCGCGGTGCCGCCGGTGGCGATGAGGTCGTCGACCAGCAGAACACGGGCGCCGGGGGCGCAGGCGTCGGCGTGCATCGTGATCCGGTCGGTGCCGTATTCGAGCGCATAGTCCTCGGCGATCGTCGCGCCGGGCAGCTTGCCGTCCTTGCGGATCAGAAGGACGCCGGCGTTGAGGTGGAGTGCGAGCGCGGGGGCGAAGACGAAGCCGCGCGCCTCGATCCCGGCGACGAGATCGACGGGCCCCTCGATCTTCGCCGCCATCGTCTCGACCGCCAGCCGCAGCCCGGCGGGATCGAGCAACAGCGTGGTGATGTCGCGAAACTGGATGCCGGGCTTGGGAAAGTCGGGGATGGTGCGGATCATCGCGGCCAGCCGCGTGGCGGGATCGTCGGTCATCATCGTCTCGCTACAAAGAAAAGGCCCCGGAGTCGCGGGACTCCGGGGCCGGATCAGGGTCGGCGCGCGGCCGATCAGTGCTTCACGTTGCGCCAGACGCTCTTGTAGGCGCCGATCGTCAGCCCGATGAAGATCAGGAGGAAGACTACCGAGGCGAGGCCCGCGGTGTGGCGCGCTTCGAGCTTGGGCTCCGCGGTCCAGACGAGGAACGCGGTCACGTCCTTGGCCATCTGGTCGACGGTCGACTTGGTGCCATCGGCATAGGTCACCTGCCCGTCGCTGGCGAGCGGCGGCGGCATGGCGAGGTTGAGCGTCGGGAAGTAGCGGTTGAAGTAGAGACCGTCGGGGGTCGTGAACTTCGGGAATTCCTTCTGCACTTCGGCCGGGCTCTCGCCATAGCCGGTCAGCAGCGAATGGATATAGGCCGGGCCGTTCGGGCGCGCCTTGGTCATCAGCGACAGGTCGGGCGGGATCGCGTTGTTGTTGGCGGCACGCGCGGCGGTGTCGTTGGCATAGACCTTGGGGAACTTGTCCGAGGGCAGGTTCTTGCGCGTCGCCGGCTCGCCCGTTTCCGGGTTGGTGCTCGGCTGCTCGGTCGTCCACTGCTGGGCGATCGCCTTCACCTGACCCTCGTTATAGCCGAGGTCGGCGAGGTCTCGGAACGCGACGCGGTGGATCGAGTGACAGGCCGAGCAGACTTCCTTGTAGACCTGGAAGCCGCGCTGGAGCTGCTGCTGGTCGAACTTGCCGAACACGCCGTTCGAGGCGAGCTCGAGCGGCTTGGGTGCCAGGTGGAATTCGTGCTCGGCCGTCGCCGGCTCCGACGCCGTCGTGATCGTGCCGAACAGGCCGAGCACGAGGACGAAGGCGAAGCCCAGCCCGATGAGCGGTGCGATGATGCGGGTCATGTCGTTATCGCGTCCTTATTCGGCCGGCATCGGGTTGGGGCTGCCCTCGATCGCGCTCTTGGCCGGGGCGGTACCGCCCTTGCCCTTGAGCACGGCCTCGGTGATCGAGTTGGCGACGGGCTTGGGACGCTCGGTCGCCGAGACGATCGGCAGGATGACGAGGAAGTGGAGGAAGTAGTATGCCGTCGTGATCTGTCCGATCAGCACGTTGGTCTTCGATGCTTCCGCACCGCCCACATAGCCGAGGATCAGCACGTCCACGAGCAGGATGATGAGGAACATGCGGTAGCGCGGACGATGGTTCGCGGTCCGCGCCGGGCTGGTGTCGAGCCAGGGCAGGAAAAACAGCAGCAGAATCGAGCCGAACATCGCCAGCACGCCCCATAGCTTCGCCGGGATGATGAAGTCGACGGTGAACGACTTCAAGATCGCGTAGAAGGGCAGGAAATACCATTCGGGCACGATGTGCGCCGGGGTCGAGAGCGGGTTGGCCGGGATGTAGTTGTCCGGGTGGCCCAGCATGTTCGGCGCGAAGAACAGGAACAGCGCGAAGACGAGCAGGAAGACGCCGAGGCCGATGCCGTCCTTCGCGGTGTAGTAGGGGTGGAACGGGACCGTGTCCTGCTCGCCCTTCACCTCGACGCCCGCCGGGTTCGACGACCCCGGAATGTGCAGCGCCCAGATGTGGAGGATGATGACGCCCGCGATCACGAACGGCAGCAGATAGTGGAGCGAGAAGAAGCGGTTGAGCGCCGCGGCATCGGGGGCATAGCCGCCGAGCAGCCAGACGCGGATCGTCTCGCCGACCACCGGGATGGCCGAGAAGAAGCCGGTGATGACCTGCGCGCCCCAGAAGCTCATCTGACCCCAGGGCAGGACATAGCCCATGAAGGCGGTAGCCATCATCAGGAGGAAGATGACGACGCCGAGCAGCCACACCATCTCGCGCGGCGCCTTGTACGACCCGTAATAGAGGCCGCGGCAGATGTGCGTGTAGACGACGATGAAGAACATCGACGCGCCGTTGGCGTGCGCATAGCGCAGGAACCAGCCGGCGTTGACGTCGCGCATGATCGCCTCGACCGAATCGAACGCGGTGTTCGCGTCGGTCGAATAGTGCATCGCGAGCACGATGCCGGTGACGATCTGGATGACCAGCGCCGCGCCCGCAAGCACGCCGAAGTTCCAGAAATAGTTGAGGTTGCGCGGCACCGGATAACCGGCGCCGACCGCGTTATAGACGAGGCGCGGGAGCGGCAGGCGGTCGTCCAGCCACTTCATGACCGGCGCCTTTGGCTCGTAATGCTTGGCCCAGGGGAAGCTCATCTTGCCAGTCCTCAGCCGACCACGATCGTGGTGTCGTTGGAGAATACGTACTCGGGCACCGCCAGGTTCTTCGGCGCCGGGCCCGCGCGCACGCGGCCCGCGGTGTCGTAGGCCGACCCGTGGCACGGGCAGAAATAGCCGCCGAACGGCCCCTTGTTCTCGCCCTCGCCCGCGCCGAGCGGCACGCAGCCCAGGTGCGTGCAGACGCCGAGCGTGACGAGCCAGTTGGTCTTGCCCGCCTTCGTCCGGTCCTTGAGCGCCTCAGGATCGCGCAGGCTCGACACGTCGACGGCATTGGCTTGGTTGATCTCGTCCGGCGTCAGGTTGCGCACGAACAGCGGCTGCTTGCGGAAGCTGGCCTTGATCGCCTGGCCCGGCTGGATCGCCGAGACGTCCACCTCGGTCGTCGACAGCGCGAGCACGTCGGCCGAGGGGCTCATGGAATTGATGAGCGGCAGGGCGATCACGCCCGCACCGACACCCGCCCATGCGACGGCACCGATCGCGAGGTAATCGCGGCGGCGCGGATCGGCGATGGTGTCTTCATGTACGCGGGGCGATTCGCCCGGCGGAACCGTGTTTTCAGCGCTTGCCATGCCTCAGCCCTTGAAATCGTCTGTTATCGCGTCCCATCTGCCGCGGTGTCCGGGGCTCCCAAGGCCCGGCGGCAAAAGGACGCACGCTCGGTTCGGCTCCGAAACCGGGCGCCATGGCCTGATAGACACGGGCGGTGCGGTTTGCCAACACCCCTTTTCGTCCCGGTCACTTACCTCAAGGCCCCGCCCGCGTGCGCATCGCCCTTTACGAGCCCGACATCGCGGGCAATGTCGGCACGATCCTGCGCACCGCCGCGTGCCTCGGCCTCGGCGTCGACCTGATCGAGCCGATGGGCTTCCCGTTCGGTGCGCGGGCGCTGGCGCGGTCGGGCATGGACTATGCCGCTGCGGTCGAGGTGCGGCGCCACGCCGACTGGGACGCCTTCGTCGCGGGCGTGACGGGCCGGATCGTGCTGGCGACGACGACGGGCGCGGTACGGCTGGACGAGGCGGTGTTCGAAACCGGCGACACGCTGATGTTCGGGAGCGAGGGCGCGGGCGTGCCGCCCCATGTCCACGCCCGCGCCGACGCGCGCGTACTGATCCCGATGGCGTCGGGGATGCGATCGCTCAACGTCGCGGTCAGCGCCGGCATCGTCGCCGCCGAGGCACTGCGCCAGACGCGGGGCTGGCCGCGGGCGTAACGACGTCGGACAAAACGCCCCCTTGCGTTGCCGCGCCGCCATGCCCCACACCGGCACCCATGCAACCGCTCGACGAACAGCAAACCGCCGCCCGACACTGGTTCGAAAGTCTGCGCGACCGCATCTGCGGCGCGTTCGAAGCGATCGAGCGCGAGGCCGGGTCCGATGCGGCGTTCGACTATACCCCCTGGGACCGCATCGATCCGTCGGGCGAGCCCGGCGGCGGCGGCGTGCGCGGGGTGATGAAGGGGCGCGTGTTCGAGAAGGTCGGCGTCAACGTCTCGACCGTCGGCGGCACGTTCGAGGGCGAGTTCGCCAAGTCGATCAACGGCGCGGGCGAGGACCCGCGTTTCTTCGCCACGGGTATCAGCCTGGTCGCGCACATGGCCAATCCGCACGTCCCCGCGGTGCACATGAACACGCGGTTCCTCGTCACCACCAAGCGGTGGTTCGGCGGCGGTGCCGACCTCAACCCGCCGATCCCCTATGACGAGGACACCGCCGACTTCCACGCGGCGATGAAGCGCGCGTGCGACGCGCATCCGGGGGTCGGCGACTATCCGCGCTTCAAGAAATGGGCCGACGATTATTTCTGGCTGCCGCACCGACAGGTGCATCGCGGCGTCGGCGGCATCTTCTACGACCATCTGGAGGGCGAGTTCGAGCCCGCCTTCGCGCTGACCCGCGACGTGGGCGAGGCGTTCCTCGACATCTATCCCGCGCTCGTCCGCCGGCGGATGGACATGCCGTTCGACGCGGCCGATCGCGCTCGCCAGCTCGAATGGCGGGGGCGCTATGCCGAGTTCAATCTTGTCTATGACCGCGGCACGCTGTTCGGGCTGAAGACCGGCGGCAATATCGACGCGATCCTGATGAGCCTGCCGCCGCTCGCCACTTGGTCGTAACATGGGGCTGATCCCCGTGCAGCCGGGGCATGTCGCGGCGGTGGTGACGACGCTGGAGATGCGCGAGCGCCCGCGCGCGCGGCCGATGCCGCCCTCGCCGCTGCGCCTCGTCCGCTGGCCCGCGCCCGACCCGGCCAAGTACCGCGCGCTGTTCGAGCGGGTGGGCGGACCGTGGCTCTGGTACTCGCGCCTCGTCATGGACGATGCGCGGCTGATCGCCGCCACGCACCGGGCGGAGACGCAGCTGCACGTGGTCGAGGACCGGCAGGGGCTGGAGGTCGGGATGCTCGAGCTCACGCATCCCGAGCCCGACTGGTGCTCGATCGACTATTTCGGGCTGGTCCCGGCGCTGACCGGCGCGGGGCACGGGCGCTGGCTGATGGCGATGGCGATGGCGCTCGCGTGGAAGCCGGGGGTCACGCTGGTGCGCGTCAACACCTGCTCGCTCGACCATCCGCGCGCGCTCGGCTTCTACCGCGCGCAGGGGTTCGAGGCGGTGTCGCGGTCGGTCGAGACGTTTCCCGACCCGCGGCTGATCGGCGTGCTGCCCGCCGATGCCGCCCCTCACGTCCCCCTGGTGAGTGCGCGATAGACGGCGATCTTGACCAGCATCAGCAGCACCCAGGTCGCCGTCGTCGCCGCAGCGGCCGCCCCGTCGAAGACGACGCCCAGCACCGCATTGTCGCCCGAGGCATGGCCGATCCCCGCCGCGATCGAGGTCGCCGCCTGTCCTGCGAAGAACGGGATCGCGGTCGCGACGAAACACCACCAGCCGCGCCCCGCGGTCAGCGCGAAGGACCGGGCGATCGCCTCCACCGGGCCCGTCCGCGGTTCGGCCGCGAGGACCGAGGTGACGAGGAAGAACCGGCCGATCAGATAGAGCGCGGGCAGGATCAGCAGCGCGCCGATCATCAGCGCGCCCCACATCAGCAGCCCCGCCGCAACGAACGCGATCATCCGCCCCGCCGCCAGCCGCAGCGCCTGCCCCAGCGACGGACGCTCGGGCGCAAGGAACAGCGACAACAGGATCGCGCTGGCCGCCAGCTGGATCAGGTTGACGATCAGGATCGGCCCGGCATTGGCGCGGGCATAGGCGAGCAGCGCCTGGACCGCCGCTTCATCATTCCCGGCCTGTACCGGCTGCGCCTCGGGCAGCAGGAACAGGAGCGCGAGCGTCGGCACGAAATAGAACAGGCCGGCGAGCGGCAGGATCAGCGCGCGCTCGGCCCGCCACAGCATGCCTGCCGCGGCGAAGACCCGGCCAAGATTGAGTTTCAAGCGAAGATGTCCTCGAGATCGCCGGCAGGCGCGAGCGCGGTGTAGAGCTTGCCGGTGAAGGCACTCTGAACGACGCTGAGCACCGCGGAGATGACCGCCATCACCACCGCGACGAGCACCGCGCCGACGGAGAGGCCCGGCTGACCCGCCCCGAGCAGCGCGCCGATCGCCCCGATCGCCGCGCCGATCCCGCCGGTCAGCACCGCGACGACGATCCCGTAGAGCAGCAGCACCCCGACAATCCTGAGCGCATGGCCGCGCGTCAGGCCCCAGGCGCGGCCGATCGCGCCGAAGCCGTGCCGCTCGGCCACGACCACCGGCAGCAGGACGATCAGCCGGGCCGATGCCCAGATCGCCACCACGAACAGGACGAGCATATAGCCGAACAGCGCGACCGCGGTGCCGGCACCCATTTCCGGCGCCGTGATGGCCGCGCCCGACAGCGCCTCCAGATCGACGCCCGACGCGATCAGGATCGCGACGATCGGGATCACCGCGATGAAGACGACCGCCAGTACCGCGATCGAAATGCCGATGAACGGCAGCAGCCGCCGCGCGCCGATGCCCGCCGCCTCACGGGCACGCATCGGCCGGATCGCCAGCGCGGTGATCGCCAGCGCGCCGGCCGCGGTCACCAGTGACAGGGCGACCCCGATGAGCTGCACCGCGACCATGCCCGGCGTATTGGGCGCCACCGATCGCTCGAGCAGGCCCGAGACCAATGTGGGCGCGAAGATCATGCCCGCGGCGACCGCGAACACGGCGCTCGCGCGCTCGTTCAGAAACTCGGTCGTCGCGTCCCACACGCGCGTCATCTTGACCGTCAAGCCGTGCCCCCTCACTTGGCAGGGACACCGCCTGTCCCATCGACCGAGCCCTAGCCCAAGCCGCATGACGTTACCACCGCCCGCTCCCCCGCCCGCCGGCATCCCCGACGAGATCGAATGGCGCGTCGAGCCCGGCCTCGTCGACTATGACGCCGCCGTCGAGGCGATGACCGCGCGCGCCGCGGCGATCCGGGCGGGGACCGCGCGCGAGCTCATCTGGCTGCTCGAGCATCCGCCGCTCTACACCGCCGGTACCAGCGCCGATCCGGCCGAGCTGATCGACCCGCGTTTTCCGGTATTCAAGAGCGGGCGCGGTGGGCGCTATACCTATCACGGGCCGGGGCAGCGGATCGGCTATGTCCTGCTCGACCTGACCAAGCGCGGGCGCGACGTGCGCTGCTATGTCCATGCGCTGGAGCAGTGGGTGATCGCCGCGCTCGGCCAAGTCAGGATTGCGGGGTTCGCGGTCGACGGGCGCGTCGGCATCTGGACGCAAGACGGCGGGCCGGAGGCGAAGATCGGCGCGATCGGCGTGCGCGTGAAGCAGTGGGTCACGCTGCACGGCTTTTCGGTGAACCTCGCCCCAGACCTTGCCCATTTCGGGGGAATCGTCCCCTGCGGGCTGCCCGAATTTCCGGTCACGAGCGCCAAGTCGCTTGGAAAGAACGTTAATCCTGCAACCTTTGACGCGGCCCTCGCGTTATCGTTGCCGGCGTTCCTGCGGGCGCTCGACGGCGCCGCCCCGATTTGTAGGCTTGAGGGGCGCTCGCATAGCGATTAATGTCTATCTCGGTTTGGGTATTAACGGCTGAAAAGGCCAGCCAAATCCTTTTTCTAGGGAGCTCTAAATGCGTGCACTCATCTCCAAGGTCGTTACCGGTTCGATGATCGCCAGCGCGGCGCTTCTCGTGTCGGCCTGCGGCGGCAACACCGAGAACACCACCGACAACACCGTCGTCACCGACCTGAACACCACCGACCCCATGATGGACGGCACGATGACCGACAACATGACCGCGGTCGACGGCGGCGCGACGATGGGCAACGACGCGATGATGATGAACGACACCATGATGTCGAACGACATGATGATGTCGAACGACACGATGGCGACCACGAACGCGATGTAATCGCGTTCGGCCGCGCATCCGGCGCGGCTGGCGAGTTCGGAAAGGGGCCGCGGCACCATCGGTGCGGCGGCCCCTTTTTCATGGCCGCAACCGCCGCTCCCCGATTTTGCGCAGCAATCGTTGCGCTGGCGTGCCTAAAAAACCCTTCTGCCACGCGGAAAAAAGCCTTAACGATTTGGCTCGCCTGTCATGGGCCTGTTCAGTGCCGAGGGGATGAAATGAAGCGGTTCGCGGTTATCGGGGGCGCCGTGGCGGCGGCGGTGTTGGGCATGGCGGCGACGCCGGCCAGCGCACAATTCTATTTCAAGCCGAAGGTCCTGCCGACCGGGCGCATCACCGGCGAGGAGCCCGGCATGCTGGGCGCACCGCTGCCCGGCGCGACGCGCGAGGAGCTCGACGCGGCGATGGTCTGGAACATGCGCGCCGCGCTCAACGTCGCCGCGCTCCAGTGCCAGTTCGAGCCGACCCTGCTGACGCTGCGCAACTACAATGCGATGCTCAAGGATCACGAGGGCGAGCTCGCCGCCAGCTTCGCGACGCTCGGCAAGTATTTCCGCCGGGTCAACAAGACGCCCAAGGAAGGCCAGACCGCGTTCGACCAGTACGGGACCAAGGTCTATTCGGGCTATTCGACCGTTTCCGCGCAGCGCATCTTCTGCCAGACCGCGGGCAATATCGGCGAGGACGTGGTGCACACGCCGCGCGGCAAGCTCGCCGATCTCGCCGCCGAGCGTATTCGCGAGATGCGCGGCGCGCTGATGTCGTGGGGCGAGCAGCAGTTCGCCTATGGCGGGTACAGCTACACGCTGTCGAACTTCCAGCCGCGCCTGCCCGACTTCGCCAACGTCCAGTGCTGGCGCAAGGACGAGTGGCAGGTGAAGAAGTGCGGCATGCCGGCCGAGGGCCTGGTCCGCACCGCCGCACGCCCCGATCCGACGGCGAGCGCGCAGAACTGACGCGTCAGGCGGGCCGTCGCAGCACGGCCCGCCAGGCATAGCCGCGATAGAGCGACGTGAAGCCGAGCGACAGCCCCCGCGCCGCCGCCGCTTCCTCGAGCATTCGCGGCAGATCGGCGCGCGGTTCCACGTCGAAGCGGGCGAGCCACGCGAACAGCGCGTGGCGGAAGACGGCGGGCAGCCGCTCCTGCTGACCGAAATCGACGATGTGGAGCGCGCCGCCCGGCGCCAGCGCATCGCACGCCGCCGCGATCGCCCCCCGCCAGTCGGGAATCATCGACAGCGTGTAACTCATGAAGATCGCGTCGGCCGCCTCGATCCCGAACAGCCCCCGCGGCGACCAGTCGGTGGCGTCGCCGCATTCGAGACGAATCGCGAAGCCCCCCACTTTCGCGCGTGCAGTCGCGAGCATCGCTTCCGAAATGTCGAAGCCGAAACACCTTGCCTGCGACCAGCGCCGGGCCGCGAGGATCAGGTTTCGACCGGTCCCGCATCCCACCTCCACCACGGACCCGCCCGGCGGCGGCGCAAGCTCGTCGATCAGCCGGTCGCGGCCGAGCAGGTAATATTTGCGCGTCGCGTCATAAATGTGCCGCTGACCGGCATAGATCGCGTCCATCCGCGCGGCATGGGCGGCGGCGCTCATCCCCGCAGCACGTAGAGGTGGACGCCGCCATAGATCGCCGAACGATCGCGGCGGGTGAAGTCGAGCGACTCCGCCTCGCGATAGTCCCAGTAATCGAGGACCGCCTGCGGCACCCGCCCAGGCAGCAGCGTCGGCGCGGCGGCGGTACGGAACAGGACGCGCGCACCAGGCTTCGCGGTCCGCGTGATCGCGGTCCACAGCCGGGTCAGCATCGCGTCGGTCATCCAGTCCTGCGCATCCAGCAGGACATAGCGGTCCAGCGACGCGTTCGGCATCGCGTCCAGATAGTCGCACATATTGGCGTGCCGTACCTCGACCCGGTCTACGCGATCTTGGACGTCGGCATGGTTTTCGGGGCGCAGATAGGGCGGCAGCGGCGCGGCCGGTCCCTCGCCATAACCACGCCCGAACGCCTGCCACGCGAAGTAATTGTCCTGAAGGGAAAAGTCGCAGGCGAGCTTTTCGAGCCGTTGGCGCAGCACCGCAGCGATGCCATCCGGATCGTCGCTCGCCAGCGCCTCGTACTGCGCGGGCGGGATGCCGAGGCCGAAGAGCGAGGCGGGCTGGTGCGTCAGCCAGCGAACGAACCTGCGGTCGAACACCGGCGCGAGGCGCGTATCGAAGATCGCGCGCTGCTCCTCGATCGAGCGCGCTTCCAGCATCTCGCGCGGGTCGACACCGTGCAGCCTGGCGACCAGATGCGCCGCGCCGATGAACCCGCCGAGCAGCCCCTTGCGATAGAAGCCGTGACGAAAGCCGGCGATGCGGCGGCGCCCGATCAGATCGCGCCCCTCCCAATACCGGCGCGTCGGCTCGTCGAGGTGGGGGCGGACGTGGCGCTCGTACGCTTCGACGTTTTCCGGCCGGTTCGCCTGGCCGAAGAAGCGGTGGAAGGCGGCATGGTCGGGCAGGTGACGCGCGGCGGCGAGCTTCAGCTTGTTGAGGGCGATATGCGCGGTGTTGAGGTCGACCGCAGTGATTCGCGCCGGATCGGCGGTAAGGTAGGACAGGACATTGCACCCGCCGCTGGCGATCGTGACGAGGTGGCAATCGGGGGTGAGCGCCAGCGCCTCCAGATCGACCTCGGGATCCTCCCAGATCTGCGCGTAGACGAGGCCCCGGAACGCAAAGGTGAAGGCGCGTTCGAGCAGGCCCTGACGGCTCAGGTGATCGTGGCGATGGACCGCGCCGCGCACGGCACGATTGGCGGGGGCTCTGGCGGGTCGCAGCATGGCCGCGCCCTAGGCCCGCACTGTGACCGGCCGATGCCGCGGCGGTGACAGGGTCATGTCATCGCGGCGACAGCTTCAAGTCAGTCGCGGCAATATCCCTCGCCCGAAGCGACGGTCAGGCAGTCCTTCTTGCCGGCGAGATATTTGAGGCCCGTGGCATCGCCATCGGTCGGCCGCAGCACCTTCTCGCCGTCCGGCCGGGTGAAGGCGATGCCCTCCGCCGTCGCGACGCCGGTGAACTTACCCTTGTCGTCGAGCGAATATTGCATGTCGAGCGTGTAGTGGCCGGGTGCCGAGTCCTTCGCGATGACGAGGTTCAGCCCCTCGACCCCGCGCCAGCGACCGACCCACTTGTCGGCGCGCGCGGTGGCGGCGGCATCGGGCTCGCCGGCGCCGGGCTTGACCGCTTCGTTGACGACGGCGTCCTCGCCCTCGCCTTCCCCGGCCGGCAGCTCGACAACGTCGCCGTCGAGGCCCGCCTTGTTCTCCGCCGCCGCCGCCTCGTTGTCGGTCGCGTTCGGCGCCTCGCTCGCGCCGCTGCACGCGGCGAGCGACAGGGCGAGAGCCGGGATCAGGGCGATGCGTTTCATCTTCGTCACTCCTTCGATCAACAGGCAAGCTAGGCAGTCGGGGCGGCGGGCGCTAGGGCGTCCTTGTACCCATGCCGCTGACGGACGCACCGATGCCACAGACGATCCTGCTCGCCTCCGACCATGCCGCGATCGAGTTGAAGGCGGCGCTCGCCGACTGGCTGCGCGCCGAGGGGCATGAGGTTCGCGATCTGGGACCGGAAACGGCGGACCGGGTGGACTATCCCGATTATGGCTACAAGCTCGCGACGGCAGTCGCGGCCGACGACGCGGCGGTGGGGATCGCGCTTTGCGGATCGGGGATCGGCATCTCGATCGCAGTGAACCGCGTCGCGGGGTGCCGCTGTGCGCTGGTAAACGAGCCGCTGTCGGCGGCGCTCGCGCGCGAGCACAACGACGCGAACGTCATCGCGATGGGCGAGCGGCTGACCGGCATCGACATGGCAAAGGCGTGCGTGTCGGCGTTCCTCGCCACCCCGTTCGGCGGCGGCCGGCATGGCCCGCGCGTCGAGAAGCTGTCGAATCCGCCGGCCTAAGCCGCGATCCCCGCGATCAGCGACAATCCGCCCAGCCCGACCGACAGCGGGATTCGCAGCCCGAGCCACCAGCGCGGGGCGATCCCCGTCCGGTCGAGCCCGAAATCCACCAGCAGGCTTGCCAGAATCGCGAGCCCCAGCGCGACCAGCGACGGCCCCGGCCAGTCGGTACCGATCGACCACGGGATGCACGTCGCCAGCGCGAACAGGCTCGGCACCACCGCCGCCCAGTAAAGCCAACCCGGTACCTGCCGGGCCGCCGCCGCCAGTCCCCACCATAGCCCGCCGAGGAAGCTCAGGATCAGCGCCGCATAAGCAAAGGCGAGCGCCAGCGCGGTGAACCGCCATTCGAGCGGCCCGCCGACCACCAGCAGCGCCGCGGCCGCTTGCGGCAGCAACCCCGCCAGCCCCAACAGCTTTGCGGGTGCCGGCACCTCGTTCCAGCGGTCGCGAAATGTCGGGCGGGCGTTCTGATCCATACCGCCATCATGGGAGGTGGCATTCGCGTTCGCCAGTCTTTAAGTGGTCGCCGAACGGGCGGGACGCCGCCCCGCCCCACCGACTCGGAAAGGCCCCTTGGCGATGAGCACCAACCCCCGCACGCTGGCGGATGTCCAGCCCGACGGCTTCTTCACCCGCACCCTGGCCGAGGCCGACGCCGAAGTGTTCGCCGGCGTCGAAAGCGAAATGGAGCGCGAGCGGCACCAGATCGAGCTGATCGCCAGCGAGAACATCGTGTCGAAGGCAGTGCTCGAGGCGCAGGGTTCGGTGTTCACGAACAAATACGCCGAGGGCTATCCCGGCAAGCGCTATTACCAGGGTTGCGCGCCGTCCGATCAGGTCGAGACGCTGGCGATCGAGCGGGCCAAGGCGCTGTTCGGCTGCGGCTTCGCCAACGTCCAGCCGCATTCGGGCGCGCAGGCGAACGGGGCGGTGATGCTGGCGCTGACCAAGCCGGGCGACACGATCCTGGGCATGAGCCTCGATGCCGGCGGTCACCTGACCCACGGGGCCAAGGCCGCCATGTCGGGCAAGTGGTTCAACGCGATCCAGTATGGCGTGCGGCGCGAGGATCACCTGATCGACTTCGACCAGGTCGAGAAGCTTGCCAAGGAGCATCGCCCCACGCTCATCATCGCGGGTGGTTCGGCCTATCCGCGGCAGATCGACTTCGCGAAGTTCCGCGCGATCGCGGACGAGGTGGGCGCGAAGTTCATGGTCGACATGGCGCATTTCGCGGGCATCGTCGCGGGTGGTCTCCACCCCTCGCCGTTCGAACATGCGCATGTCGTCACGACGACGACGCACAAGACGCTGCGCGGGCCGCGCGGCGGCATGGTGATGACCAACCACGAGGATATCGCCAAGAAGATCAACTCGGCGGTGTTCCCCGGCCTTCAGGGCGGCCCGCTGATGCACGTCATCGCCGCCAAGGCGGTGGCGTTCGGCGAGGCGCTGCGTCCCGACTACAAGAGCTATATCTCGGCGGTGGTCGAGAATGCCAAGGTGCTGGCCGCGACGCTGGCGGAGCGCGGTGCGAACCTCGTCGCCGGGGGCACCGACACGCATCTGGCGCTGGTCGATCTGACCCCATTGGGCGTCACCGGCCGAGATGCGGACGAGGCGCTGGAGCGCGCGGCCATCACCTGCAACAAGAACGGCATCCCCTTCGATCCGCTGCCCCCGGTCAAGACCAGCGGCATCCGCGTCGGCAGCCCGGCCGGCACCACCCGCGGCTTCGGCACCGGCGAGTTCCGCGAGATCGGCAACATGATCGCCGACGTGCTTGATGGTCTCAAGGCCAAGGGCGAGCATGGGGACCCTTCGGTCGAGGCGGACGTTCGTGGCCGCGTGCGCGCCCTGTGCGAGCGCTTCCCGATCTATTGAAGGAACCGGACATGAGCCTCGAAGACAAGATCAACGCTGTCCCCGAGACGGTCAAGAACACCCCGGGCCTGGGCAAGTCGATGGCGAAGTGGGCGGCGCTGGGCGCCGTCGTCGCCATCCCGCTCCCCTTCACCATGCCGCTCGGCGCGGTGGTGGGCGCGACCTATGCCTATTGGAAGCGGAACAAGCGGGGCTGAATGCGCTGCCCTTTCTGCGGCCATGACGACAGCCAGGTGAAGGATAGCCGCCCGTCCGAGGACGGGTCGGCGATCCGGCGACGGCGGCAATGCTCGGCCTGTGCCGCGCGCTTCACGACGTTCGAGCGTATTCAGCTTCGCGATCTCGTCGTCGTGAAGTCGGGCACCGAGGGCGCGCGGCGCGAGCCGTTCGACCGCGAGAAGCTGCTCCGCTCGGTCTCGATCGCCTGCCGCAAGCGGCCGATCGATCAGGTGCGGATCGAGCAGCTCGTCTCCGGCATCCAGCGCCAGCTGGAAACCGCGGGCGAAGGCGAAGTCGCCTCGACCCGGATCGGCGAGATGGTGATGGACGGGCTCAAGGGCCTCGATTCGGTCGCTTATATCCGCTTCGCCAGCGTCTATAAGGATTTCCGCGAGGCCCGCGATTTCGAGGAGTTCGCCGGGAGCGTGAGCGAGGTGGCGCGCGGGTGAAACGCGCGCTAGTCGGCCCGGCATGACCGAACCCGCTGCCCCGCCCCCCGTCATCGTCCTCGTCCGCCCGCAACTGGGCGAGAATATCGGCAAGGCGGCGCGGGCGATGCTCAATTTCGGGCTGACCGAGATGCGCCTCGTCGCCCCGCGCGACGGCTGGCCGAACCCCGCCGCCGGGCCGGCCGCCAGCGGCGCCGACGTCGTGCTGGCGAAGGCCGAGGTGTTCGAGAGCGTCCACGATGCCGTTGCCGATTGCGCGCATGTCTATGCGACGACGGTGCGCAAGCGCGGCGTGACCAAGCCCGTCGTGACACCCGAGGAAGCCGCGCGCGGCATCCATGGCCGCGCCGGCCGCTCGGCGATCCTGTTCGGGCCGGAGCGGTCGGGCCTCGAAACCGACGACGTGGCGATCGCGCGCGAGATCCTGACCGTGCCGATCAATCCCGAATTCGGCTCGCTCAATCTCGCACAGGCGGTGATCCTCGTCGCCTATGAATGGTCCAAGCATGTCGCGCTGGTCCAGCCGACCGACACCGAACTCGACCCGCCCGCGCCGCAGGGCGACCTCGACGGGATGATCGAGCAGTTCGACGCGATGCTGGAGGGCGCGGGCTATTTCTTCCCGCCGGACAAGGTGCCGACGACCAAGCGGATGATCCGCACGCTGCTGACCAAGCCCGCCTGGACCGCGGGTGAGGTGCGGACGGTGCGCGGGATGCTGTCGGCACTGGCGCGGCCGCAGAAGCGGTAAGGGCGGCGCGCTCCGCACCGCCCTCCCCCGCCCGGATTACGCCGTCTGCTTGGTCCGCCAGCCCTCGGCGTAGCTATCCCGCGCCACTTCCGAATAGGGCACCGAGCTCACGATCGCCTTGATCTCGGTCTGGACGTGGCGTTCGACGGTGGGCTTGCGCGTTCCGCCGTCAGGCTCGCCCCACAGCAGCGTCACTTCGGTGCCCGGCTCGGCGAAGTCGGCCTCGACCATCGCGAGCGTCAGCATCGTACCTTCGTTCGCCGAATAGCCGATCCAGGTCGACACGCCGATCGTCCGCCCGTCCTTCAGCACCGCGTCATAAGGGTGCATCGAGTAGACCGCGCTCGGAAACTCCATATACTTGGCGCGTTCGCCCTTTTGCAGCGCCGAGCTCATCACCCGCATCACGTCGGCATTGTCGAGCGCGAGCGTCACCTTCTTGCGCTGCGGCACGCCCGCCATCCGCTCCAGCGCCTCGCGGCCGATGAAGTCATGGTCGAACTTGACGAACGGGCCGTAGCCCAGGTCCCACGGCGTCAGGTAATAGCCCTCGACGCTGTCGGGGACGAAGCTGCCGCCGATCGACGCCTTCGCCTCGTAGCTGTTGGCCTTGAGCCACTCGCGATAGGGCTTGAGCGCCTCGCCGGTGTAGATCGCGGGCAGCGGCGAGGGGATCCAGCCGCTTTCCAGCGTGTTCGACGAATAGGTGCGACCGCCGACCAGCGTTAGCCCGTGGTCCTTGCCCGCCTCGATCAGCGCATTGCGGACGGTGTCGTAGTCCTTCCACGGGCCGAACAGCTCGTAGCCCGGCTGGCCAGCCATGCCGTGGCGAAGCGCGCGAACCTCGACCCCGGCGATGTTGATGCGCGCCATGTGGAAGAATTTGAGGTCGGGCGGCGTCTGGCCCATCGCCACTTGCAGCACCGCCATCGCGTTCGGCCCCTGAAGCTGGAAGCGATAGTTCTTGCGGTTTTCGGGGTCAGGGCGGACGGCGGTGCGCTCGTCACGTTCGACCGTCACGTCCCAGTCGCCGGTCGCGGCGTGATATTCCACCCACTCGATCGTCGGTGCGCGCCCGACCAGGTTGAAGCGGTTCTCCTCGAGATAGAAGAGGATCACGTCGCCGATGACATAGCCGTCGGGCGTCACCGGCACGAACTGCTTGGCGCGGTCGGGCACGAAGCCCTTGAAGCTGTTGATGCCGAGGTGGTTGAGCATCGCGAACGCGTCGGCGCCGCGCACCTCTAGATCGACCATGTGGAACGACTGGTTGAACAGCACCGCGGTCTTGGCCCACGCGATCTGTTCGCTGCGCCAGTTCGAATATTCGGCGGGAACGCCCGGATAGACATTGGGGCCGACCTGCTGATTGCGTAGCAGGTCGACGATGTCGCCGCTGGCGTCGAGAACGGCTTGCAGGCTCTGGTCGGTCATCGTGTCTCTCCATCGGAATGCGGGGCGGCGAGCCAGTCGCGGATCGCCTGGTTGAAGGCATCGGGCGTTTCGGCGGGCAGCATGTGGCCGGCGCCGGGAAGGATGCGGAGGCGCGCGCCCGGAATGCGCGCGGCGATGGCCGCATGCTGGTCGGGCGGTGCCCAGCCGTCATGCTCACCCGTTGCGACGAGCGTCGGCACGTCGATGCCGGGCAGCAGGCTGTCGATCTCGGGACGGTCCAGCAGCGCCGCGATCTGCGCAGCATAGGCGTCCACCCCCTGATCGATGCACATCGTCCGCAGCGGCGCGGTGATGGCGGGATCGTCGCGGTGCTCCGGGGCGAACATCGGCGGCATCCACGCGTCGACGAGCGCGGCCATGCCGTTCGCGCGGCCGAGATCGAGCAGCGCGTGCCGCTTCTCCGCCTCGCCCGGCCGGGGCGGGTGCGTGCCGGTGTTGACGAGCGCGAGGCGATCGATCCGCTCCGGTGCGCGCCGCCACATCTCGATCGCGACCCGCGCACCCATCGAATGACCGAAAAGCGCGAAACGCGGCGGCGCGGCAGCAAGGATCGTCTCCGCCATCGCGCCCAGGCTGCGCTGCGCGCCGTGGCCGCCCGCGGCGATCGCACCGTCGAACGCGACCATCTGCGCCGCGAACACCCGCGCGTCGCAGATCAGACCCGGCACCATCAACAGGGGCATGGACGTCGTCACTCGAACCAAACCTCCGTTCACTCTCTCGAATTTTTCGTCTATCCGAATTTTCAGGTCTGGGATAGAGGATTCATGACGACGCGGATGACTCGTCCGGCAGGAGAGCGAAGATGGTCGATGCAAGCGTCGCGCTGCACCCCGCCTGGGCGACGATGCCGGCGGTCGTGACCGACGGCTATTCGCTGGAAATGACGGCGAAGGACTTCGACGCGCTCCACGCCGCCGCCCCCGGCATCGCGCCCGAGACCCCGGTGGCGATCACCTTCCTGCCCGGCGAGACGATCGACGCGCGCGTCGCCGCCGCCGCCGCGGTGCGGCGGCTGGGGTTCGAGCCGATGCCGCATCTGTCGGCGCGGCGGATCGGGGCGCTGGACGAACTCGACGCGATGCTGGGCCGCGCGGCGGACGAAGCGGGAGCGCGACGCGCCTTCATCGTCGCGGGCGATCCGCCCGAGCCGGCCGGGCCGTTCGCCGACACGCTGTCGATCATCCG
>CAJYLT010000035.1 GCA_913775795.1 uncultured Sphingomonas sp.
GCGTCAGGATCGATTCGCGGGTGATGCCGGGCAGGATCGTGCCGGTCAGCGGCGGCGTCTGGATCGAGCCGTCGTCGAACACGAAGAAGGTGTTCATGCCGCCCAGCTCCTCGACCTGCGCGCGCTCCACCGCGTCGAGGAACACCACCTGGTCGCATCCCTCGCGGATCGCCTCTGCCTGTGCCTGGAGGCTGGCGGCGTAATTGCCGCCGCACTTGGCCGCGCCGGTGCCGCCGGGGGCCGCTCGGGTGTAGTCCTCGCTCACCCAGACGGTGATCGACGGCGCGCCGCCCTTGAAATAGGCGCCGGCGGGCGAGGCGATGACCATGTAGAGATATTCGGCCGAGGGCTTCACGCCCAGGAACACTTCGCTCGCGATCATGAACGGGCGAAGGTACAGCGAGCCGCCCTCAATCGCCGGGATCCACTCCCGATCTGCGGCGACCAGCGCGTCGATTGAGGCGAGGAACAGGTCCTCGGTCAGTTCGGCCATCGCCATCCGCCGCGCGGACTCGCGAAAACGGCGGGCGTTGGCGTCGGCGCGGAACAGCGTCACGCCGCCGTCGTCGGTGCGATAGGCCTTAAGCCCCTCGAAAATCTCCTGCGCATAGTGGAGCACGGCGCAGGCCGGGTCCATCTGAAGCGGCGCGCGTGGCTGGATGGCCATGTCGTGCCAGCCCTTTTCGGCATTCCAGCGCGCGACCGCCATGTGGTCGGTGAAGACGCGGCCGAAACCGGGGTTTTCCAGCATCCCTGCGCGGGTCGTCGCATCGACCGGGCTCGCATGGCGTTCGAGCGGGAAGGTCGTGTTGTCGTCGAGCGTCAAGGTCATCGCATCCGTCCAGTCACAAGGTTGCGGGACGCTAGGAGCGCTGGCAGAACAGGTCAACATGGCTGTCCCGACCGCGCCCGAACCGTTCCGCCCCGCCTCGCCGCTGTTCCTGCGCGAGCCGGAAATCCGCAAGGGCGTCGAGCTGCTCTATTTCGGCTACAGTCATCTGACCCGCGCGATCGACGAGGGACTGGCGGCCCGTGGCCTCGGCCGGGCGCACCACCGGGCGCTCTATTTCATCGCGCGCCAGCCGGGGCTGACGGTCAGCCAGCTCTTGGCGCTGCTGGCGATCACCAAGCAGTCGCTGGGCCGCGTCCTCACCGAACTGACCGAGCGCGGGCTGGTCGAGATGCGCCCCGGCGATCGCGACCGCCGCCAGCGGCTGCTCCGTCTGACCGCGGAGGGCGCGGCGCTGGAGGTGGCGTTGTTCGAGGCGCTGCGCGAGCGGCTGTCGGCGGCCTATCAGAGCGCGGGGCAGGGGGCAGTCGGCGGCTTTTGGGCGGTGCTGGAGGGGCTGGTGCCGGCGGACGAACGCGCGAAGGTGGCGGCGCTGGGGCGCTAGTTCGAGCGCAAGCGGCGGGATGCGCGGCATATGCGGGGCGGTTACGCGGGGGCGGCCGACAGTCGTTGCGGCGCAGGAGTCCGATCCATGTCGTTTCGTGTTCGCGGGCTGGACCCGTCCCCCTTCATTCCGCTGTACGGTCGCACCGATGCCGATCTGGCCGCACTCGGCGTCCGCCGTGTCGTCGCGGACGCTGCCCCCGGTTTTCCCGACCGCGTCGAAGTTCGCGACCTAGAACTCGGCGAGACGGCACTTCTGTTGAACTATGAGCATCAGCCGTCGTCCACGCCCTATCGTTCGGCCCATGCGATCTTCGTACGCGAGGGCGCGATGATTTCGCTCGATGTGGTGGATACGATCCCCGCGGTCATTGCCCGCCGCCCGATCTCGCTGCGCGCCTTCGACGCGGGCGGCGAGATGCTCGACGGCGAGTTGTGCGATGGCGCAGGGCTGGCACCGCTGATCGTGGCGTGGCTGGCGCGGCCGGCGGTCGCGTATCTTCACGCGCATTACGCGCGCCGGGGCTGTTATGCTGCGCGGATCGAGCGGACCTAATACTGCCCGCGGCGCGGCTTGATCTGGCGCTTGCTGGGCAGCGTGTCCGCCATGCGGGCGCCCCGCTTGCCCATCGGGCGCTCGGCGCCGGTGGTCGTGTCGATCGCGGTCTGGCGCTCGGCCTCGGCATTCAGTTCCGCACCGATCAGCACGGCGAAGCTCGATACGAACAGCCACATCAGCAGGACGACGACGGCGCCCAGCGCGCCATAGGTTGCGTTGTAATCCGCAAAGTTGGCGGCGTAGAGCCCGAAGCCCAGCGTCGCGAGCAGCCACAATAGTGTCGCCGTCACCGACCCGATCGTCAGCCATTGCCAGCGCGCGGGCGCCCGATCGGGACCGAAGCGATAGACGAACCCGAACGCCGCACTCGCGATCAGTGCGGCGATGATCCAGGTGGCGATCTGGAGCGTGACGACGCCCGCCTGTCCCAGATAGTCGGTCAGGAACTTGAGATAGCCGAGCGCCACCGCCGACAGAAGCCCGACGATCGCCGCGACGATCGCGCCCACCGTCAAGGCCGCGGACAGCAGCGTCGTGACGACGATGTTCCGCCCCTCCTCCTCCTCGTAGATGACGTTCAGCGCCTGAATGATCGCGCTGGACGCCCGCATCGCGCCGTAAATCGCCAGCAGGAGCGCGATGGCGAGGCCGATCCCCGCCTTCGACGATGCGGTCGAGACGACCGCGATCAGCTGGTCCGAGATCAGCCGCGCGGCGTCGGCGGGGACGAGTTCGAAGATCGTCTGCATGTGCTGGACGACGGTCTGCGGATCGGCGAACAGGCTGTAGCTCATGACGATCGCGCCGAGCAGCGGGGCGATCGACAGGAACGCGTAGAAGGCGACGCCCGCCGCCATCAGCGACAGGTTGTGATAGCCCGTCATGATCCAGACCCGGCCGAGGATCGAGCGCCACGCGTGCCATGGGTGGTGCCAGGGCCGGGTCGACTGCGCGCCGGGCCGCACGCGCGCCGCATCGTCGTCCGCTCGCCGGTCGATTGCCGTATCTGCCACCCGCGCCCCTTCGTTTCGCAACCGTTCGATCGGCAAAGAACGCCCAAGGCGCCAAGGGGATGCAGCTTTCCTGCTGATCTTCCGCCGATTTTTGCGATCGTTTTGGGAGCGAAACGCGCACTGGATCGTTCGGGCGTTCACAGGGGGATCGTTCGAGCCCCGGTCAGGGACGGCGGGGCGGTGTGACGAAGCGGGGTTCGAAGGGGTTCAGGATTGCGCTTTGCGCAGGGGTGTCGCTGGTAACGGTTCCCGTCGACGCACAGATCACGCCAGATCCGACCAAGCCGGGCCAGTCGGCACCGGCACCCTCGCCAGCGGCGCCGCCGACCGAGCAGCCGCCTGCCGCGCCGATCGTCCCCGACGACCAGTTCGAGGCCGAGCTGCCGGCGCTTTCGAACGACCTCAATGCCCCGCTCGAGCCGATGCAGTCGTTCGAGACGCCGGCTGCGCCCAAGCCTGGTCAGCCGGCCCGGCCGGGTGCGACAGCGACGCCGGCACCGGTAGCGCCGCAGGTCACCGATCCCGCCGCGATCCCGCCGCAGCCGCTGCCCGCCGAAACCGAACTCGCCCGCCCACTGCCGCCCATCTCGACGTTCGATGTGACGCCGCCGGTCGAGGTCGCGGGCGGCGCCGCCGACCCGCGCACCGTCGAAATCCGCTACACCACGGTGGTCGAGGGGTTGAAGGAAGTCGGCCTCGACGACGAGTTCAAGGGTCTGTCCGCGCTTCAGGAAGGCAAGGGCAAGGCCGCCAACGCGACGATGGTGTCGGCCCGCGCGCGCGAAGACGAGCAGCTTGCCGTCCGGCTGATGCGCTCGCTCGGCTATTATGACGGCACCGCGATTTCGACGGTCGAGCAGAGCCCGGCCAATTCGGGCAATCTGCGCGCGACGATCAGCGCGACCACGGGCACGCGCTACAAGCTCGGCGACATCACCGTAAAGGCGAACACGACGATCCCCGACGGGCTGGTCCGCCGCGAGCTGCCGCTGAAATCCGGGGACCCGATCGAGGCGGCGCGGATCCAGGGGGCGGAGGCGAACGTCTCGCTCAAGCTGCCGCAGCAGGGCTATCCCTTCGTCAAGGTCGGGCAGCGCGACATCCTGCTCGACGAGCGGGACTTCACCGGCGACTATACGCTGCCCGTCGATACCGGGCCGCGATCGTCGTTCGGGACGATCTCGACCGAGGGGGACCTCGCCTTCGACCTCGACCACGTAAAGGTATTCCCGCGGTTTAAGCCGGGCCAGCTCTACGACGCGCGGATGGTCGACGACCTGCGCGAGGCGCTGATCGCCACGGGCCTGTTCTCCACCGTTTCGGTCGAGCCGCAGCGCACGGGCGTGCCGGGACCGGACACGACCGAGCAGGTCAACCTGCTCGTCCGCCAGAATGCCGGCCCCGCCCGGCGCCTGACCGCGGAGGCCGGCTACGGCACCGGCCAGGGCCTCCGCCTCGAGGGATCGTGGCAGCACCGCAACCTGTTCAAGCCCGAGGGTGCGCTGATCGTCAACGCGGTCGCCGGCACGCAGGAACAGGGCGCGGGCGTCACCTTCCGCCGCTCGAATGCCGGCAAGCGCGACCGCACGTTCCAGGTCGGCGCCGCCGCCAACCGATCGAACTACGACGCGTTCGAGGCGTTCACGGGCACGCTGTCCGCCCGCTGGAGCTATGACTCCACGCCGATCTGGCAGAAGAAGTGGACCAATTATTACGGCGGCGAGCTGATCGGCACGAACGAGGACGTGTTCGATTTCGGCCGGAACGAGCGCGTGCGGCGGACCTATGGCATCGCCGCGATCCCGCTGTTCCTCGGCTACGACACGTCGGACGACCTGCTCAACCCGACGCGTGGGTTCCGGGTGAAGCTGAACCTGTCGCCCGAGACGTCGGTACAGGGGTCGGTGCGGCCGTACCTGCGCTCGATGATCGAGGCGACGGGCTATTTCCCCGTCATGGACAATCTGGTCATCGCCGGACGGGCGCGCGCCGGGTCGATTGCGGGGATCGCGCGCGACGATCTTGCCCCCTCGCGGCGTTACTACGCCGGCGGCGGCGGGTCGGTGCGCGGCTTCGGTTTCCAGCAGCTCGGCCCGCGGACGGAGGAGGCCAATCCGAACTTCGACCCCGAAAAGGAGGTGTCGGACAACAATCCGCTCACCGTCTTCCGTCCGGTCGGCGGCCGCAGCCTGAACGAATTCGCGCTCGAGGCGCGGTATCGGTTCGGCAATTTCGGGATCGTGCCGTTCATCGATGCGGGTCAGGTCTATGACTCGACGCTGCCCAAGGGCAGCGACCTGCGCTTCGGTGCGGGCATTGGCGGGCGTTTCTATACCAATTTCGGGCCGATGCGCGTCGACGTGGCGACGCCGATCGCGCGCAAGCCGGGTGAATCGCTGATCGCCCTCTACATCTCGATCGGGCAGGCGTTCTGATGGCCGAGGAACTGGCTCCCCCCGCAGAGACGGTCGTGATCGTCGAGCGTCGCCCGATGTGGCAGCGTATCCTGAAATGGATCGGCATTGCGCTGATCGTCATCGCGCTCTTGCTGCTGGCGGTCGTGCTCGGCCTGAACACCTCGCCCGGCAAGCGTTTCCTGGCGGACCGGATCGGCGGGTTCACCACCGCCTCCGGCCTCAACGTCAAGGTCGGGCGGATCGACGGGTCGATCTATGGCGCGATGGTGCTGCGCGACGTGCGCGTCAGCGATCCCAAGGGCGTGTTCGCCAATTCGCCGCAGCTCAATGTAGACTGGCGCCCGTTCGCGTTCGCCAGCAACCATGTCGACGTGCGCAGCCTGACCAGCCCGCTGATCCGCGTCGCGCGCCTGCCCGAGCTGAAGCCGGTGCCGAGTGATCCCAATGCGCCGCTGCTGCCCGACATCGACATCGACGTGAACCGGCTGGCGATCGACCGCATCGACCTCGCCCCGCCGGTCGCTGGCAAGCGCTATCTCGCGAAGATCGACGGTGCGGTCCACATCGCCGACCGCCGCGCGCAGCTCAACGCCAATGGCGCGACGCTGAATGGCCCCGGCATCGCCGGCGGCGACCGGGTCACGGTGAAGCTCGACGCGGTGCCCGACGCCGACCGCTTCGACCTCGACGTAAAGCTCGCCGCGCCCGCCAACGGTCTCGTCGGGTCGATGGCCTCGCTCAAGGCGCCGCTGAATGCGACGATCGACGGCGCGGGAACGTGGAAGAACTGGCAGGGGCGGCTTGCGGGCACGCTCGGCGGGTCGCAGCTTGCCGATCTCGCCATCACCGGCCGCGACGGCTTCTTCCAAGTCCGCGGCGCGGCGCGGCCGGGCCTGTATCTGCAGGGACCGGTCGAGCGGCTGACCAGCCCGAACCTCCAGATCGCGCTCGACGCACGCCTGCTCGAGGGACGGCGGCTGGACACGCAGCTTCGCTTGCGCTCCTCGGCACTCGCCGTCGCGACCGCTGGCCTGCTCGACCTCGGCCGCAGCCGGTTCGAGAATTTCCGTGCCGAGGGGCAGTTGCTGACCCCCGGCGCGATCGCCGAGAATCTCAATGGCAATGCCGTTCGCGCCGCGGTCGCGCTGAACGGCGCCTTCGCCACCCCAACCGTCGACTACAAGTTGACCGCCGCCGCATTGGGCTTCGGTGAGACGGTGGTCGAGCGGCTTTATGCCGAGGGTAAAGCGGTGGTGAACACCGACCGCATCCTGATTCCGGTCAATGCCAAAGCGGCCCGGATCAACGGCCTCAACGCCGCGGTCGGTGGCCTCGTCACCAATGTCGCGGTCAATGGCGACCTGGCGGTCAACGGCGACCAGATCCTGTCGGACAATCTGCGTATCCGATCGGACCGCATCGACGCCACCGCGATCGTCGTCGCCGACATGGGCACCGGCCGCTACACCGGTGCGCTGAAGGGCCGGGTCAACGATTACGAGGTCGCGTCGATCGGGATCGTCGATCTGCAGACCGACGCCGACCTCGTGATGACGCCGGGCGGCTATGGCATCAAGGGCCGCGTCGTCACCCAGACCAAGCGGCTGTTCAACGACGGCGTGCGCAACTTTCTCGGCGGCAATGCGACCGCGCGGGTCGACGTGGCGCTCGGGCCGAACGGCGTCGTGACGTTCCAGAACCTGCGCCTCAACGCGCCGCAGTTTCGCATCCTCAACGGGCGCGGACGATACGATTTCGCCGGGCCGCTGCTGGTCAAGGCGAATGCCGTCTCGACCCAGTACGGCCCGCTCACCGCGCGCGTGTCGGGCAGCGTCGCGCAGCCCGTCGTCCTGCTCCGCGCCCCGCGGCCGGGCGTCGGCGTCGGCCTCGTCAACCTCGAGGCGCGCATCCGCGGGCAGGGCGATGCCTATGCCATCGTTGCGACCGGCGGGACCAACTACGGACCGTTCAACGCCAACGTCTTGCTGCGGACAAGTCCGCGCCTCACCGCCGACATTCGCGACACGGTGTTCGCGGGGATCACGTTCAACGGCCGCGTCGCGGCGACGCCGGCGGGGCCGTTCGCGGGCGCGCTCGATTTCGCCGGCTCGGGCGTCACCGGCCGCGCGGACCTCGGCGCCGTGGGCAAGTATCAGGCCGCCACCATCGCCGCGCGCGCGTCGAACGCGGCGATCCCCGGTGACATGGGGCTGACGATCGGACAGGCGATCGCGAACGCCCGCGTCGTCCTGTATGACGACGCGCCCGCCGTCACCTTCGACGCGCAGGTCGCGAACCTGCGGCAGGGCGACTATGTCGTGACCAAGGCGCGCGCGCGCGGCGACTATCGCGGCGGCAACGGCTATGTGCAGGCGGTCGCGCGCGGCACGACGGGCGTCCCGTTCGAGGTCGCGGCCAATGCGCGGCTCAGCCCGGCTTTGTGGGTCGTGGCGCTCAAGGGCAAGGGCAACGGCATCGGTTTCAAGACCGCCAGCCCCGCGCGGATCGACGTGGCGGGCGGTAGCTATCGCCTGCGTCCCACCCGCATCGACTTCGACCGCGGCAGCGCGCGGATCGCGGGGCGCTATGGCAACGGCTATGCCTTGCAGGGGCGGCTCGACAGCCTCGACCTCCAGATCGCCAATGCGCTGGTCCCCGGCCTCGGCCTCGGCGGCAGCGCGACGGGCAGCTTCGAGGTGAATCAGGCGGCGGGCGCGGCGACGCCGACCGGCAATGCGCGCATCCTCGTCAGCAACTTCACCCGCTCGGGCCTGTCGACCGTGTCGACGCCGGTCGATATCCAGTCGATCGTCAACCTGACCGGCGGCCGCGCGGATATCCGCGCGCTCGTGCAGCGACAGGGGGCGGCGATCGGTCGTGTGGCGGTGCAGACGGGCACGTCGGCGGGCGCGCCGCTGACCGGCGGCATCCGCTATAACGGCCCGGCCGAAGTGCTGTGGTCGCTTGGTGGCATCGCCAACCAGCAATTGGCGGGCCCGATCGGCATCGCAGCGGACGTGAGCGGCACGCTGGGCGCGCCCCGCGTCACCGGCCTCGTCCGCGCCAATAACCTCGTCTACGAGAACGAGACCTACGGCACGCGCCTGTCGGCGATGCGGCTGACCGGGCGCTTCACCAACGACCGCTTCGTGCTTGAGGATCTGCGCGCGACGGCGGGTGAGGGGACGGTGACCGCGCAGGGCTTCGTCGGGCTGGCGGCGAACAGCGGCTTCCCGATCGACGTGCGCACGAACCTCAACAACGCCCGCCTCGCCCGCAGCGACATGATCGGGGCGACCGCGACCGGCGAGGTCCGCGTGACCAACGGCGCGAACGGCGGCTTGATCGAGGGCGATATCCGCATTCCGGAGGCGCGCTATCAGGTGATCCGACAGGGTTCGGCCGAAGTCCCAGAACTGACCGGCGTGCGCCGCCGCGGCGCCCCGCTGGAGGCGGCGAATGCCCAGCGCGGCAGCACGACGCCGCCGCCCTCGGCCGGGCTCTTCCGCCTGAACATGCGGGTCAGCGCCGACAACCGCCTCTACGTCTCGGGCATGGGGCTGGAGAGCGAGTGGCAGGCGGACTTGCGCGTGACCGGCACGTCGGCGGCGCCGCGCGTGCGCGGGACGATCGAGGCGATCCGCGGGACGTACAGCTTCGCGGGCAAGCGCTTCAACCTCGACCGCGGGCTCATCACCTATGAGGGGAACGAACTCACCAACCCCAACATCACCATCGCCGCCTCGACCACGGCGGAGGGGGTGACCGCGACGATCAACGTGACCGGCACGGCGCAGCGGCCGCGCCTGTCCTTCACCTCCACCCCCGCGCTCGCGCAGGACGAGGTGCTGGCGCGGATCCTGTTCGGCCGGTCGGTGACGAACCTGTCGGCGGTGCAGGCGATCCAGCTGGCCTCGGCGCTCAATTCGCTGCGCGGATCGGGCGGCGGGCTCAATCCGCTCGGGTCGCTGCGTCAGGCGGGCGGGATCGATCGCCTGCGCATCCTCGGCGCGGACGAGGCGAGCGGGCGCGGCACGGCGCTGGCGGCGGGCCAGTATCTGACCGACGACATCTATGTCGAGATCATCACCGACGCCCGCGGCTTCACCGCCACCCAGCTCGAGATCGCGCTGACCAAGGCGCTGTCGCTCCTGTCGCAGACGGGCAGCTTCGGCGGGTCGAGCGTGAACCTGCGCTATTCGAAGGATTATTGATCGGATCGCTTCCCCCGCCCGCCGCAATCGAATATCCGGTACGGGCGGGAGAGCGATCGATGGCCGACGAATGGTTCGATGTCGTGGTGGTGGGTGCCGGCCTGTCGGGCATCGGCATGGCGCGGCATTTGAAGGTCGAGTGTCCCGACCTCAGCTTCGCGGTGCTGGAGGCGCGGGAGCGGCTGGGCGGAACCTGGGACCTGTTCCGCTACCCCGGCGTCCGTTCGGACTCGGACATGTACACGCTCGGCTACAGCTTCCGCCCGTGGACCGGTGATAAGGCGATCGCCGATGGCGGATCGATCCTCTCCTACCTCCACGAGACCGCGCGGGAGAGCGGGATCGAGGGGCATATCCGCACCGGCACGCGCGTCGTCGCCGCCGACTGGTCGGGCGAGGACGCCGCCTGGACGCTGACCGTGGATCAGGGCGGGGTCCGGCGGACGATCGCCTGCCGCTTCGTCGTGATGTGCACCGGCTATTACAATTACGAGCGCGGCCATATGCCGGCGTTCGAGGGGGCAGACAGCTTCGCCGGCCGGATCGTCCACCCGCAATTCTGGCCAGAGGACCTCGACGTTTCGGGCAGGCGCGTCGCGGTGATCGGCAGCGGCGCGACCGCGATGACGCTCGTTCCCGCGCTCGCCGATCGCGGGGCCAAGGTGGCGATGGTGCAGCGGTCGCCCACCTATGTCGTCGCGCGCCCGGCGACCGACCGCTTCGCCAACGGCCTGCGTCGCGTCATCGGCGCGCGGCGCGCGACGAACACGATCCGCTGGCGCAACGCGCTGATCGGCCAGTTCTTCTTCGAGCGGATGCGCAAGCATCCCAAGGCGGCGGCCGAGCGGCTGATCGGCTGGGTCCGCGACCATCTCGGCCCCGATTACGACGTGGCGACGCACTTCACGCCGCGCTACGACCCATGGGACCAGCGCCTGTGCCTCGTCCCCGACGGCGACCTGTTCGAGGCGATCAAGGCGGGGCGGGCGGAGGTCGTGACCGGCGCAATCGACCGGTTCGAGCCTGATGGCATCGCCATGGCCGACGGGACGAAGGTGCCCGCCGACATCATCGTCACCGCGACCGGCCTTGAACTCAAGCTGATGGACGACATGCCCGTCACCGTCGACGGTAAGCCGGTCGAGTTCGCGCGGACGCTCAACTACAAGGGCATGATGTTCAGCGACGTGCCGAACCTGGCCTATACCTTCGGCTATACCAATGCGTCGTGGACGCTGAAGGCGGACCTGACCGCCGCCTATGTCTGCCGCCTGCTCAAGACGATGCAGGCGCGCGGCATGCGGTCGGCGACCCCGCGCGTGGGCGAGGGGGAGGCGGGGGACGAGGCGTTCCTCGACTTCACCTCCAGCTACGTCCAGCGCGCGATCGACAAGTTTCCGAAGCAGGGCCGGCGCGCGCCGTGGCGATTGCACCAGAACTACCTCAAGGACCTGATGGCGCTGCGGTTCGGGCGGGTCGACGATGCGATGGAATTTTCGCATCCGGAGGCGAAGGGCAAACGCGCCGCCTGACAATCGCCTTAATATGCCGCAATGCGGAACCGCGCCGGGGGCGAAACATTCCTCGGTGCGGGAGGCATTCTTGACCGACACCACCACCCTGTTGCCCGTGCCGCCCCGCGACCTGCTCGCGGGGGCCAGCCTGTTCCTCGATTTCGACGGCACGCTCGTCGAGCTTCAGGACCGGCCCGACCTCGTCCACGCCGACGGCGACCTCATCCGCCTGCTCGCGCGCGTCGGCCATGCGCTGGATGGGCGCCTCGCGATCGTGACGGGCCGCGCGAGCGAGCGGATCGTCGAGATGTTCGGCGGCATCCCCTTCGTCATCAGCGGCAGCCACGGGGTCGAGTTCCGCTATCCGGGCGGTAGCACATCGGGTCCCGACCTGCCGCCCGGTCTGCCGCAGGTGATCGAACGGATGCGCGCCTTCGCCGCCGGGCATGAGGGCGTGCTGGTCGAGACCAAGCCCTATGGTGCCGGCCTGCATTATCGCATGGCACCTCGCGTCGAGGCGGAGGCACAGGCCCTTGCCGAGGACCTCGCCGCCGCACACGGGCTCCACGTTCAGCCCGGCAAGATGATGGTCGAGCTTCGCGCCGCCGCCGGTGACAAGGGCGCGGCGATCGAGCGGCTGATGGGCGAGGCGCCGTTCACCGGCAGCCGCCCGGTCTTTCTCGGCGACGACGTGACCGACGAGGACGGGTTCCGCGCGGTCGCCGGTCTCGACGGCGCAGGCATCCTGATCGGGGCCGAGCGCGACACCGCCGCCCGCTATCGACTGGATGGCGTCGGCGCCGTCCGCACCTGGCTCTCGCGCGCAGTGGAGGCATATCTGTGAACCCGACCCTCGATCTCTGGCCGATCGGCAATTGCCAGGTATCGGCGCTGATCGACACCTCGGCGCGCTTCATCTGGGGCTGCGTGCCGCGTGTCGATGGCGATCCGGTGTTTTCCGCGCTGCTGGGCGGCGCCGATGCGGGGGACGAGGATACCGCCGGCCTTTGGGCGATCGACCTTCAGGACGTCGACCGGACCGAGCAGCATTATCGCCGCAACACCCCGATCCTCGTCAGCCGCATCACCGACGTGAACGGCAGCGCGATCGAGGTGATCGATTTCTGCCCGCGGTTCGAGCGGCTGGGGCGGATGTATCGTCCCGTTGCCTATGTCCGCATCGTCCGCCCAGTGGCGGGGTCCCCGCGCATCCGCATGCGCCTTCGCCCGACGCGAAGCTGGGGCGAGACCGCGGTTGACCGGACCTCGGGCTCCAACCATATCCGCTTCCTGCTGGAGGGGATGCAGCTTCGCCTGACGACCAATGCGCCCGTCGGCCAGTTGATGGACGAGCGATCGTTTCGCGTCGAGCGCCCGCTCTATTTCTTCATGGGCCCGGACGAGAGCTTCGGCGGCGACATCGCCACCGCGGTCGAGGAGATGCTGACCTATACTGAGCAGCACTGGCAGCATTGGTCGCGCGGCCTCGCCACCCCGCTCGAATGGCAGGACGTGGTGATCCGCGCGGCGATCTCGCTGAAATTGTGCCAGCATGAGGAAACTGGCGCGATCGTCGCCGCGCTCACCACCTCGGTGCCCGAACATGCCGGGTCGGAGCGGAACTGGGACTATCGCTACTGCTGGATCCGCGACGCCTATTA
>CAJYLT010000036.1 GCA_913775795.1 uncultured Sphingomonas sp.
CGAAGATGCGGGTCATCGGTGCCCATTTCTCGTCCCCCGCGCTCGAAAGGCGGCGCTGGAAGCGGTCCATCGCCGCCTGCCAGTGCGCGTCGACCGCGGCGAGTTCGGGGGCGATCGGGCGGGGGTAGTCGGCCTCGACCTCGGCGATCATGAACAGCCGGTCGGCGGTGCGCCAGATCTCCATGTCGACGACGCCGGACGCGCGAATGCCGGCGATCACCTGCGGCCAGACCGCGCCAAGGGCATGCGCCGCCTCATACGCGGCGATGAGGTCAGCGTCGTCCACCAGATCGAGCGCGAAGCAGCGGCGATGCGTCATGCCATCGTCCACCCGCCGTCGATCGCGTGCAGCCCGCCGGTCGTATAAGCGCTCTCGTCTGACGCGAGATAGAGCGCGAGTGCGGCGACTTCGTCTGGCCGGCCGATCCGCCCCATCGGCTGGCGCGCGACGAAGGCGGCGCGCGCCGCCTCCGCATCGCCCGTCGCCGCCAGCCGCGCGTCGAGCGACGGCGACTGGACCGTGCCCGGACAGATCGCGTTGCAGCGGATGCCCTGCGCCACGTAATCGACCGCGATCGAGCGGGTAAGCCCCGCCACCGCCGCCTTCGACGCGCAATAGGCATAGCGGTTGGCGACACCGATCATCGCGCCCGCGACCGAGGCCATGTTGACGATCGACCCGCCGCCGCGCGCGATCATCGCGGGCAGGAACGCGGCGATCATTCGCGTGGTCGAGCGGACATTGAGGTCGAACGACAGGTCGAACCCGCGCTCTCCGGTTTCGAGCAACGCCCCCGCATCGACATAACCGGCGCAGTTGAACAGGATGTCGACCGGCCCGATGTCCGCGGCCAGCGCCGCGATCGCCGCGCCGTCGAGCAGGTCGACGACGCGCGTCTCACAGCCCGAAAGCGTTGCCAGTGCCGCCGCATTCACGTCGACGGCGACGACCGACGCTCCCTCGCGAACGAACAGTTCGGCGGTCGCACGGCCGATCCCCTGCCCCGCGGCGGTGACGAGCGCCCGCTTCCCCGCCACTCGCCCGCGCCGCCTGTCCGCCATCGCACTGCCTCCCGCACCTCTCACATACGCATCATATTTCACATGTGAGATGGACCGGCAAGGCTCAATCGGCCGCGCAAAGGCCGCGGGAACGCTCGGTTCCCGCGACCCTCGACTGCCGGAAGGGTTTAGCGACGCGTCGGGGTGGGCGCCGGGGCGGGCGGCGGAGCGACCCGCTCGCCGGCCGCGAACGGCGCGATCCCCGGCGGCGGCGGCGGCGGCAGGCCTTCGGGACCGGCGGCCGGCGCACCGGCGACGCCCGGCGGCGGGGGCGGCGGCGGGGGCGCACCCGGGCCGGCGGGGCCGGCGGGGGCGGGGCCACAGCCGGGCGGCGGCGGCGGGGGAGGACCGTCACGGCCGGGACCGCGATGCGGACCCATGCCGCCCGGCCCGGGTCCGCGCGGGCCGACCGCGGCGACCTGTCCGCCCGCGTCGACGATATAGCTCGCGCGAAGCTGTCCCTCGTCGAAATGGCCCTGCACCGTCACCGGCTGGCCCACGCCCACCGCGCCGCGACCCTCGCGCCCGGCGGCGACCATCGCCCGGCCGCTCGTATCCTGGACGACGAAGCGGTCGCCATAAACCTCCGCCACGCGGCCCTTCACCGTGACCACGCCGCTTGTCGCCGACAGGCGGGCGATCGGGGTGGGCACGGTCGGCGCCATCTCGACGCTCGGCCGCGTCGCCTGTACCGCGCCGGCCCCGCCGGCCGCGCCGACGCCCAGCAGCACCGCCGCCCCGATGCCGAGTGCGGTCCGGCTGTTCTTCCACTTCGAAAAATCGACCATCGATCTGCTCCTTTGCTTGTCGATGGCGAGTCTCTACGCCCCTCCCGCCCCCGCTCCGCTGAACCCGGCGGTTCAGTTTGGGTTTAAGCAGGGGAGGTAGCCGACGCCCATGCGCATCCTGTTGATCGAGGACGACCCCGACCTCGGCCCCGCCATCGCGAAGGGGCTGAGGGCCGAGCAATGCGCCGTCGACCTGTTCGCGAACGGGATCGACGGCGGCCATGCCGGCGCGACCGAGGCATATGACGCCGCGGTCCTCGACCTTGGCCTGCCCGCGGTCGATGGCGTCACCGTGCTGCGCGACTGGCGCGCGGCGGGGCGCGACCTGCCCGTCCTGATCCTGACCGCGCGAGAGGCGTGGTCGGACAAGGTGGCTGGGTTCAAGGCGGGCGCCGACGATTATCTGGTCAAGCCGTTCCGCATCGAGGAACTGCTGATGCGCCTGCGCGCGCTGGTCCGCCGGGCGGCTGGGCACGCGGCGGCGCGGCTCGACTGCGGACCGCTCGGCTTCGAGGTACAGACGGGGCAGTTCGAGCTCGACGGCCTGCCGCTCCGGCTGACCGCGCTCGAATGGCGGGTGCTGTCGGCGCTGATGCTGCGCAAGGAGACGGTGATCGAGCGGCTGGACCTGCTCGAGAAAGTCTATGAGGGCGATGCCGATGTCGATTCGAACAGCCTGGAGGTGATCGTCGGCCGCCTGCGCAGGAAGATCGGCGCGCACCTGATCGAGACGGTGCGCGGGCGCGGCTATCGCCTGACCGCGGGCGAGGCCAAGTGAGGGTGCTGCCGCGATCGCTGTTCGGGCGGCTGTTCGCCTCGTCGCTGATCGCGACGCTTGCCGCGCTGGTGCTGGCGGGCGTCGCGATCGGCGGCGTGATGCAGCGGTTCGTGACGGCGGGCGTCGACGGCCGGCTGTCGGATCGGCTCGCCGCGCTGCAAAGTGCGGTGCGAGGCGACGGGATGCTCGACCGGGCGCAACTTGCCCGCGTGACCGCGCGGATCGAGGGGGATGCGCCGTGGCGGATCGACCTGCCCGGCGGGACCTCGGTGGGCGCGGCCGACCTTGTGTCCGAGGGCGATCGGCCCCGGCCGCCGCTGCCGCCGCGACCCTTCGACCGCGACCGCTTCGGTGAACCGTTCGAGGGCGAGCGGGCGGGCGAACGCGTCCACGGCCTGAGCGCGGCGGTGGCCACCGGTGCCGGATCGGTGCGGGTAAGTGTCGCGGTGCCGCGGCGGGAGATCGACCGCCCGGTGCTCGCCGCACTCGCGCCGCTGGCCGCCTCGCTCGCGATCCTCGGCCTCGCGCTCGGCGGCGCGGCGCTGGTGCAGTTGCGCCTCGGCCTGCGCCCGTTGCGGGACTTGCAGGGCGCGGTCGAGGCGATGCGGCGCGGCGAGCGGGCGGTGCTGCCCGCCCGACTACCGGACGAACTCGCCCCGCTGGCCGGGGAGCTCGACAAGCTGGCCGGGGAAACCGCCTCGGCGCTTGCCGGGGCGCGGCAATCGGCGGCAAATCTTGCGCATGCGCTGAAGACGCCGATGGCCACGCTGGCGCTGCACTTGACCGAAGATGCCGCCGCACAGGCGCAGCTCGATCGGATCGACGCGGTGCTGCGCCACCATCTCGGCCGCGCGCGCGCCGCCGCCGCCGATCGACGGGCGGAAACGGTGCTGGCCCCGGCGCTTGCCGATCTTGCCGCCGCGATCGGCGCAATTCATCGGTCCCGGGTGGCGATCACGGTCACGGTGCCGCCCGCGCTTTCGGCGGCGATCGGGGCACAGGATTTTGACGAGCTCGCTGGCAACCTGATCGACAACGCCGCCCGCCATGCCCGCACGGCCGTCAGCGTGACGGCCGCGGCGGAGGGGCGACTGATCCGGCTGACCGTCGCCGATGACGGGCCGGGCATCCCCGCCACCGACCGCGCGCGTGCCGCCGCGCCGGGCACCCGTCTGGACGAGCGCGGCGACGGCCACGGCTTCGGCCTCGGCATCGCGCGGGAGATCGCCGAGTTGCACGGCGGCACGCTCGAGCTTGGCGATGCGCCGGGCGGCGGGCTTCTCGCCGCCGCGACGCTGCGCCGTGCAGGTTAGGTCACGCCTCGCAAAGCTGCGGCGCGGGGATGCGCTCGCGCCGCGCGGCATAGAGGATGGCGAGGAAGCCGATCAGCGACGTCGCCGCCCCCGCCAGCGCGACTGCCGGATAGCCCAGGCCGCCGGCGATCACCCCGCCGCCCAGCGCCGCGCCGATCGCGTTGCCGAGGTTAAACGCGCCGATGTTCACCGCGGAGGCGAGGTTGGGCGCATCGCTCGCCGCCGTCATCACCCGCACCTGAAGCGGCGGGACGAGGGCAAAGCTCGCGACACCCCACAGGAAGACGAGCACCGCGGTCGGCACCGCGAACGGCATCGCCGCGGCGAAGGCGACCAGGATCGCGGTCAGCGACGCCAGCGTGACGAGCAGCGTCCGGTCGACCGACCGGTCGGCGAACCGCCCGCCCAGCCAGTTGCCCGCGGTCAGCCCGAGGCCGTAGAGCACCAGCATCGCGGTGATGAAGCCGAGCGAGGCACCCGTCACCTCGCGCAGGATCGGGGTGATGTAGGTAAAGACCGTGAACATCGCGCTCGATCCCACCACGGTCAGTGCCAGCGCCCCCAGCACGCGCGGGCGCGCCAGCACGCCGAGCTCTGCGCGCGCATTGCCCGCCGCGGGGGCGGGCAGCGCCGGCAGCGTCAGCCTGAGCGCCGCCATCATTACGACGCCGAGCGCGGTGATCCCCCAGAACGACGCGCGCCAGCCGAGATGCTCGCCCGCCAGCGTCGCCAGCGGCACGCCGACGACATTGGCGATCGTCAGCCCCATGAACATCGCCGCGACCGCACTCGCCCGCCGCTCCGGCGCGACGAGGCTGGCGGCGACGAGCGAGCCGACGCCGAAGAACGCGCCGTGGTTGAACGAGGTGACGAGGCGCGCGGCGAGCAGCCACGCATAGTTCGACGAGACCGCGGCGAGCAGGTTGCCGAGCGTGAAGATCGCCGCCAGCCCGATCAGCAGCGTCCGGCGCGGCACCCGCCCCGTCGTCAGCGTCATCAACGGCGCACCGATGACGACGCCGAGCGCATAGGCGCTGATGAGGAGCCCGGCCGAGGGGATCGAGACGCCGAGGTCGCCGGCAATGACCGGCAACAGGCCCATCGGCGCGAATTCGGTGACGCCGATGCCGAAGGCGCCGACCGCGAGCGCGATCAGGCCGAGCGTCGATCGGGTGCCGGTCGCCCGCGGGGCGGACGCCGGCATTGCAGGAGCGTTCATCTTGTCTATCCATCTTGCTATGTCGGCGCATAGATGCGGACCGCCAGGCAACGGCGGTAGGCCGGAAAGACGCGAAGGATCTGTGCGGTGGACGCAAAGATGGTCGGAAGCGCCGATCGCGCTCGCGAGCTCGAGCTATTCGTCGCGATCGCCGGTGCGGGCAGTTTTTCCGGTGCGGGCCGCGACCTTGGCCTCAGCCCGTCGGCGGTCGGCCGCGCGATCGACCGGATCGAGGCGCGGCTGGGCGTGCGGCTGCTGCTCCGCTCGACCCGCGCGCTCACGCTGACCGCGGAGGGGCAGGCCTATCTGCAGGCCGCGCGGCGCATCCTTGCCGACCTCGACGACGCCGAGCAGCAGATCGCCGACCAGGGCGCACCGCGCGGGCGGCTGCGGGTCAGCGCGGCGCAGGCGCACGGGCGGCTCAGTATCGTGCCGCTGCTCGGCGACTTCGCGGCGCGATACCCGCATATCCTGATCGACATTGCCCTGACCGACAGGCTGGTCGACGTCGCGGCGGGCCAGGCCGACGTCGCGATCCGCTTCGGCCCGCTCCCGGACAGCAGCCTGACCGCGCGCAAGGTCGGCCAAACAGGCCGGTTGATCGTCGCATCACCCGATTATCTGGCGCGCGCCGGCACGCCGCAGGTGCCCGAGGATCTGCACGCCCATAATTGCCTCAACTTCAATTTCCGCCGTGCCGAGCCGGTCTGGCCGTTTCGCCGCGACGGCCGCGACTTCGCGCTGTCGGTGCGCGGGAATATCGAGGCGAACAACGGCGAGACGCTGGGCCAGCTTGCCGCGGCGGGCGTCGGGATCGCGCGGGTCGGCACGTTCAGCATCGCGCGCGAACTGGAAGAAGGGCGGCTGGTGCCGCTGCTCGAGGCCTTCAATCCCGGCGACGTGGAGCAGATTCATGCGGTGTTCGTCGGCGGAACGGCGAAGCCGGCCCGCGTGCGCGCCTTCGTCGATTTCCTCGCTGAAAACTTGAGATAAGGGGCGCCGCGGCGGTGCAGCGCCCCGTCTCGGGTCAAGCGACGGTCACGCCGACATCGACATTGCCGCGCGTCGCGTTCGAATAGGGGCAGGTCTGGTGCGCCAGCTCGACCAGCCGCTCGGCATCCGCGCGGTCGAGGCCGGGCAGGTCGACGACGAGATCGGCGGTGATGCCGAAGCCGCCCTCCGACCGCGGGCCGATACCGACGGTTGCAGTGACGCTGGTTTCCGCCGGCACCTTGAGCTTGAGCTGCTGACCCGCGACCTTGAGCGCGCCGATGAAGCACGCCGAATAGCCCGCGGCGAACAGTTGCTCGGGATTGGTCCCCTCACCGCCCGCGCCGCCCAGTTCCTTGGGCGTCGACAGCGCCACGTCGAGCGCGCCGTCCGCCGACTTCGCCGTGCCGTCGCGCCCGCCGGTCGCGGTCGCCTTGGTGGTGTATTTCACGTCGACTGCCATGGGATGCTCCTCGGATTTCGTTGAACTGGTTATCGCGATAACGAATATTGCGAACTGCGTAAAGCAGAATCGTTATCGCGATATGCGATTTCATGCTAAGCCCCGGAAGTGCCAGCCGCCCTCCCCCTCGACGACCAGCTCTGCTTCGCGCTCTATTCGGCGTCGATGGCGGTTTCGCGCGCGTACAAGCCGATGCTCGACGCGCTCGGGCTCACTTATCCGCAGTATCTCGTCCTCCATGCCCTCTGGGAGGAGGACGGCCGCACGATCGGCGCGATCGCCGATCGGCTAGCGCTCGAATCGAGCACGATCACCCCGCTGGTGAAGCGCCTCGAGGCGGCGGGCTTCGTCCAGCGCGAACGCAGCACCGAGGACGAACGCCGCGTCCTCGTCCGGCTGACACCGAAGGGCCGGGATATGCGCGAGGCGTGCGGATGCCTGGGCGAGACGCTGGTGGCGCGGGCCGGAATGACGCCCGATCGCCTCGCCGCGCTCAATTGCGACGTGCAGCGGCTGCGCGATGCGCTGGCCACGCGCGACCAGGGCCTGTAACGGGCGGGCCATGAACGCGACGATCTGGCACAATCCGCGCTGCGGCACCTCGCGCAAGACGCTGGCGATCCTCGAGGAGACGCCGGGCGTCGAAGTCACCGTGATCGAATATCTCAAGAGCCCGCCGACGCGCGAGGAACTGCTGCGCCTCTACGCGCGCGCGGGCATGACGCCGCGGGACGGACTGCGTGCGAAGGAGCCCCTGGCCGCCGAGATCGGCCTGCTCAACGCCGACAATGCGACCATCCTCGACGCGATGATGGCACACCCGATCCTGATCGAGCGGCCGCTGGTCGAGACCGACAAGGGCGTGAAGCTGTGCCGCCCACAGGACAAGGTGCGCGAGATCCTGTGAGCGAGGTTGCCGGCGAGTTCGGGCGTATGGTCGCGGGCGAACGCTACGACCCGTTCGCGCCCGACATTGCCGCTGCGCTTGCCCGCGCGGGCGAATGGATGGCGCGCTATAACGCCAGCTATACGCAGCCGAACGGCGTACGCGAGGCGCTGTTGCGCGAGGGGCTGGGCGTGGTCGGCGCGGGTTGCGTCGTGCGGCCGCCCTTCTTCGTCGATTACGGCGTGAACGTCCGGCTGGGCGAACGCGTGTTCCTCAATTTCGACTGCGTGATCCTCGACGTGTGCCCCGTCGTCATCGGCGACCGGACGCAGATCGGGCCGAAGGTACAGATATACGCCGCCGACCACCCGCGCGACGTCGCCCGCCGCGCGGCGGGGATCGAGTTCGGGCGCCCGGTGACGATCGGTGCGGACGTCTGGATCGGCGGCGGCGCGATCCTGTGCCCCGGCGTCACCGTCGGCGACGGCGCGATCGTCGGCGCAGGGTCCGTCGTCACGCGCGACGTGCCGCCGGGCGCGACGGTCGTCGGCAATCCCGCGCGCATCCGGGGATGACGAAAGGATCGTGCGGCGCTAGAGCGCGCGCATGACCCAGATCACGCCTGAAGTCGTCGCCGAGCACGGCCTGTCCGCGGAAGAATATGAGCGCGTCCTGAAGGCGCTCGGCCGCGAGCCGAACCTGACCGAACTCGGCATCTTCTCGGTCATGTGGTCCGAGCATTGCAGCTACAAGTCGAGCCGCATCCACCTGAAGAAGTTGCCGACCGAGGCACCCTGGGTGATCTGCGGCCCGGGCGAGAATGCCGGCGTGATCGACATCGGCGACAACCAGGCGGCGATCTTCAAGATGGAGTCGCACAACCACCCCAGCTACATCGAGCCCTATCAGGGCGCGGCGACGGGCGTGGGCGGCATCCTGCGCGACGTGTTCACGATGGGCGCGCGGCCGGTCGCCAACATGAACGCGCTGCGCTTCGGCCGGCCCGATCATCCCAAGATGCGCCACCTGATCGCGGGCGTCGTCCACGGCATCGGCGGCTATGGCAACTGCGTCGGCGTGCCGACGGTGGGCGGCGAGGTCAATTTCCACCCCGCATACGACGGCAACATCCTCGTCAACGCGATGACCGTCGGCGTCGCGCAGCAGGACAAGATCTTCTATTCCGCCGCCGCGGGCATCGGCAATCCGGTGGTCTATGTGGGGTCGAAGACCGGCCGCGACGGCATTCACGGCGCGACGATGGCGTCGGCCGATTTCGACGAGAAGTCGGACGAGAAGCGCCCGACCGTGCAGGTCGGCGACCCCTTCACCGAGAAATTGCTGATCGAGGCGTGCCTCGAACTCATGGCGTCGGACGCGATCGTCGCGATCCAGGACATGGGCGCCGCGGGCCTGACCAGCTCGTCGGTCGAGATGGCGTCGAAGGGCGGCGTCGGCATCGAGCTGGTCATGGACAACGTGCCGCAGCGCGAGACGGGGATGACCCCGTACGAGATGATGCTCTCCGAAAGCCAGGAGCGGATGCTCATGGTGCTGAAGCCCGGCCGCGAGGGCGAGGCCGAGGCGATCTTCCGCAAGTGGGAGCTCGATTTCGCGGTCATCGGCACCGTCACCGATACGGGGCGCATGGTGCTCAAGTGGCAGGGCGAGACCGTCGCCGACATCCCCCTCGCCCCGCTCGCCGACGAAGCGCCGCTCTACGACCGCCCGCACGTCCCGACGCCCAAGCCCGCCGACCTTGAGGATGCGCCCGAGAGCAGCGACGTGGCTGCCGACTTGCTCAAGCTGATGGGCACCCCCGACCTCGCCAGCCGGCGATGGATCTGGGAGCAGTACGATCACATGGTCGGCGCCGACACGGTGCAGCGCCCCGGCGGCGATGCCGCCGTGGTGCGCGTCCACGGCACTGACAAGGCGCTGGCGATCACCACCGACTGCACGCCGCGCTATTGCTTCGCCGATCCAATCGAGGGCGGGAAACAGGCGGTGGCGGAGGCTTGGCGCAACCTGACTGCGGTCGGCGCGACGCCGCTCGCCATCACCAACTGCCTCAACTTCGCCAACCCGCAGCGGCCCGAAATCATGGGCCAGATCGTCGGTTGTCTCGAGGGGATGGGCGACGCCTGCCGCGCGCTCGACTTCCCGATCGTCAGCGGCAACGTGTCGCTCTACAATGAATCCAAGGCGACCGGCGGCGGCTCGGCGATCCTGCCCACGCCGGCGATCGGGGGCGTCGGCCTGATGCAGGACTGGCAGAAGTCGGTGGGCATCGGTTTCCGCCGCACTGGCGACGCGATCATGCTGGTGGGCGAGCGCGCGGGCCATCTCGGCCAGTCGCTGTGGCTGCGCGAACTGCACGGGCGCGAGGAAGGGCCGCCGCCCGCCGTCGACTTGAAGGCCGAGCGCCGCACCGGCGACTTCATCCGCGCGCAGATCCAGAAGGGTGCGATCCGCGCCTGTCACGACGTGGCGGACGGCGGCCTTGCCGTCGCGGTCGCCGAAATGGCGCTGGCGAGCGGCATCGGCGCGCTGATCGACTCGGTGCAGCCGTTCGGGCTGGCCGAGAGCTTCTTCGGCGAGGATCAGGGGCTCTATGTCGTCACCGTCTGCGACCAGTGCATGGCCGACTTCATGGCCGATGCCGAGCGCGCCGACGTGCCCGCCGACCTGCTTGGCCGCACGATCAAGGACCGACTGGTGTTCGAGACCGAGGACGGCGACTATGCGGTCACGCTCGACGCGCTGCGGTCGGCGCATGAAGGGTTCTTCCCCAAGCTGATGCAGGGCGAGGTCGCCGCCTGACGCCCGACGCCGCCGCGCGCGTCCCCGGCCTCGACGTCGCGCGCGGGGCGGCGGTGATGGGCATCCTCCTCCTCAACATCGTCTCGTTCGCGATGCCGGGGGATGCGTATATCAATCCGCTGGCATGGGGGTCGGGCCGACCGGTCGGTCTGGCCGTCTGGGCGGTCAACCAGCTGCTGTTCGAGGGGCGGATGCGCGGGCTGCTCGCGCTGCTGTTCGGCGCGGGCGTCATTCTCGGTGCGGCGCGGGCGGAGCATCGGCTGCGGCGGCATTATGCCCGCATGGCGGTACTGGCGCTGTTCGGCCTCGCGCATGGTTATCTCGTCTGGAACGGCGATATCCTGCTCCACTACGCGATCCTCGGCTGCCTGTTGCCGATCGCGTGGGACTGGTCGGCCGGGCGGCTGGCGCGCGCGGGGATCGTCGTGCTGCTGGTGTTTTCCGCGCTGCTGAGCCTGCAATTCGCCGGGCTGCTCAGCTTGCAGGCTGCGGCCACCGCACCGGATGCCCCCGCGTCGCTGGTCGCCAGCTATCGCGCGATGCTGGCGACGTTCCCGCAGCCGGGTAGCGCGGTCGCCGCCGCGGACCTCGCCGCCTATCGCGGCGACTGGCTGACCATCACCGACTATCGCGTGAACGTGCGCGGCAGTACGCCGCTTCGCCTGCTCGAATTCGCGGGTGGAGAGACGCTAGGCTATATGCTGATCGGCATGGCGCTGGCCCGCGCGAGAATGTTGACCGGCGGGTGGAGCGAGCGCGGCCTGCGGCGCATGATGGTCTGGGGATACGGCATCGGCCTGCCCATCATCGCCGGCCTGACGATCTGGGCGTTCGCCAGCCGCTTCAATCCGATCGTCCTGATGGGCAGTTTCCTCGCCTGGTCGATCCCGTTCCGCGCCGCGACCGCGCTCGCGCATCTGGCGCTGGCCTTGTGGCTTACGCGGCGGTTCGCGGACCGGCCAATCGTGCAGCGGGTGGCGGCCGTGGGGCGGATGGCGTTCACCCATTACCTCCTCACCAGCCTCGTCATGACCACGATCTTCTACGGCTATGGCCTCGCGCTCTATGGCCGGGTCGGGCGGGCGGAACTCTACCTGTTCGTTGCCGCGATGTGGGCTTTCATGATCGCCCTTTCGCCCTGGTGGCTCGCGCGGTTCGGCCTCGGGCCGTTCGAGCGCCTGTGGCGGCTGCTTGCTGCCAAAGTTGCGAACGCGACGCAATAGGGCTTGCGCAGCCGTCTTTGCGTAGTTAGAACGACTCGCAATAGCGAGGAAGCCGATGGTCGTCTGCGTCTGCAATGCCCTGCGTGAACGTGAAGTCCGCGAAGCCGCACGCGGCGGTGCGATGAGTGCCTGTCAAGCGTATCGCGCACTCGGGTGCCAGGCGAAATGCGGCCAGTGCGTGCCGTTCGCGCGAGCCATTATCGACGCCGAACGCGCGGCTGCCTGACACTCGCAACAGCGGAAAGCCCGGATTTCCGCCGCTTTCCGGCTATCGTCCAGCACCGCTTCGGGCTATCCTGATCGCCTGTTTCCATCACGGTAGAAGGCCGCGCGCATGAAGGGCGACCCCAAGGTCATCGAGTTTCTGAATATCGCGCTCAAGAACGAGCTGACCGCGATCAACCAGTATTGGCTGCACTACCGCCTGCTCGACCATTGGGGCGTCTACAAGCTCGCCCAGTTCGAGCGGAAGGAATCGATTGAGGAGATGGAGCACGCCGACTGGCTGTCGGAGCGCATCCTGTTCCTCGACGGGTTGCCCAATTTCCAGCTGCTCGGCCGCCTGCGTATCGGCGAGACCGTCGAGGAAGTGCTGAAGGGCGACCTCGCGCTTGAGGAGGAAGCGATCCCGCTGCTGCGCGACGCGATCGAGCATTGCGAGAAGGTCCGCGACTATGTCAGCCGCGACCTGTTCCGCCGCATCCTCGACAGCGAGGAGGAGCATCTCGACACGCTGGAGCGTCAGTTCGACATGATCGCCCGGATGGGCATCCAGAACTACATCCAGCTCAATTCGCAATCCGAAGCCGACGCCAAGCGCGAGGATTGAGCCGAGTATCTTCGCCCGGCCGCCGCGCCGGGCGACGTTCGAATAGCCTGCCCCCTGATCCAAAGGCGCATTGAACGCCGCGCGCGCTAACGCGTTCGCACGCCATCCACGTTCAAGGTCGCCCGTCATTCTCCAGCCAGCCGACACCGCGCACGCCGATATGCGCCCCGCCCCCGAACCGACCGCCGACGGCCTGCCGATGCCGCGCCGGGCGGTTGCGATCGCGGCGATCTCGTTCGGCACCGCGCTGTTCGTCATCGACAGCGCGATCGCCAACGTCGCGCTGCCGACGATCGCGCGCGACACCGGCGTCGGGCCGGGATCGGTCGTCGCGGTGGTCACGCTCTATCAGCTCGTGCTGGTGATGGGCCTTCTCCCCTTCGCCAATCTGGGCGACCGGCTGGGACATCGGCGGCTGTATCAGATCGGGCAGGTGATCTTTCTTGTCGCCTCCGCGATGAGCCTGCTCGTCACCGGCTTCGCCTCGCTGCTCGCGGTCCGCGTCGGACAGGCGCTGGGTGCCGGCATGGCGCTCAGCGTGTCGGCGGCGATGCTGCGGTCGATCTATCCGTCGAAGCGCCTCGGCTCGGGGCTCGGCATCAACAGCGTGATCGTCGCGTCCGCCAACGCGCTCGCGCCGACGCTGGGCGGGTTCATCGTTGGCCATGCCGACTGGCGCTGGGTGTTCTGCGCCGCGGTGCCGTTTGCGCTGCTGTCGATCCTGCTCGGCCGCGCGCTGCCCGATCCCAAGCCCGTGCCCGGCCATTTCGACTGGACCGGCGGCGTGTGGAGCGCGGCGACGATCGGCGCGATCATCGGCGGGATCGAACTGGCCGCGCACAGTGCCGCGGTGCCCGGCGGCGTGCTGATCGCGGCGGGGCTAGTCTCCGCGTTCCTGCTGGTCCGTCGCGAGCGGGCGCGCAGCCGGCCAGTGCTGCCCGTCGACCTGCTCGCCCGCCCGATTATCGGCCTGTCGGTGCTCGGCGCGATCAGCGGCTTCCTTGCCTCCGCCTCGCTGATCGTCCTCCTGCCCTTCCGGTTCGAGCAGGGGATGGGCTATTCGCCGGAACAGGTGGGGCTCTTGATCCTGCCGGTGCCGCTCACCCTCCTGTTCGTCGCGCCGCTGGCGGGATGGCTGTCCGACCGGGTTAAGCCCTCGTTCCTCGGCATCGCCGGCTGCATCGCCTCGATCACCGGCTTCGTCCTGATCGCGACGATGCCGGACGACCTCGCCTGGCCAAACATCGCATGGCGGCTCGCACTGACCGCAAGCGGGTTCGGCCTGTTCTTCGCGCCCAATTCGCGGCTCATCATCGGCAGCGCGCCGCGCGACCGGGCGGCGGCGGCGGGGGGTCTTCTGTCGACTGCTCGGCTGCTTGGGCAGACGCTGGGCGCATCGGTCGTGGGGGTGATGCTCGCGCTCGGCCTCGGCCTCGGGCCGGTGCCGCTGATCGTCGCGGCGTGCTTCTCGGCGCTCGCGCTTCTGTGCAGCGCCCTCCGGCTAAAGGCCGGGTGACGCAACCCAGTCGGGCGCGGGCCGTTGTCGAGGCCTACCCAATGGAGGATGCACGATGCAGGTCGATCAGCAGGAAGATACCCGGATCCGCGAAGACATGTGGAAGGCGATGGCCAAGAGCCCGTTCGTCATGGTCGGCCTGGTCGGCAGCCACGAACATTCGGAGCCGATGACCGCACAGCTCGACGAGGATGCGAACAGCGAGTTCTGGTTCTACTGCAATCGCGACAATCGCGTCGCCAAGGGCGGCGAGGCGATGGTGCAGTTCGTCGCCAAGGGCCACGACCTGTTCGCGTGCATCCACGGCACGCTGACCGAGGAAACGCGCCCCGAAATCTTCGACAAATACTGGTCGAAGCCGGTCGAGGCGTGGTTCGAGGGCGGCAAGGACGATCCTAACGTCATGATGCTGCGCTTCGACCTCAAGGACGCCGAAATCTGGGAAGCGGACATGTCGCTGACCGGCAAGCTCAAGATGCTGACCGGGCACACGATCCGTCCGCAGGAAGCCGGATCGCACGCCGAAGTGAGCCTCTGAACCGAACGGCGGCGCGGGTTCAGTCCGCGCCGCCGCCCTCTATCTCTTCCTTGACCTGTCCGTGCGCGATCAGCGCGAACAGGCCGCTGCCGCCGATCACGTTGCCGAGGAACGCGGGCAGCACGAAGCCGAATGCGACCCAGGCGAGGCTCGCCCGGCCCGACAGCCACAGCAACCACGCCTCCGCCGATCCCACCACGACATGCGTGAACCCGCCGGCCGAGACGAGCCAGGTGATCGCCACCACGACCCACAGCGCATTTTCGCGCGCATTGGGCAGCACCCAGGCGAGGCTGGCGATCAGGAACCCGGCGGGGATCGCCAGCACCATGACGCGGCCGAAGTCGTATTCCATCAGGTGCGAGGAGAACTCGACCGCGCCCTTCAGCGTCTCGGCATCGACGATCCACCCTTGCGAGATCATCGCCGCGACAATCAGCGTGCCGATCAGATTACCGATCAGGACGATCCCCCACAGCCGCGCCAGCCGCCAGAAATTACGGACGCTAGGTTCAGCGACGACGGGCAGCACCGCGGTCACCGTCGCCTCGGTGAAGAGCTGGAGGTTGCCGAGCACCGCGATGACGAAGCCGATGGTATAGCCCATCGCGACGACGAGCTCGGTCCAGCGCGCCTCGGGCAGGTCGGCACGCAGCGTCGCCACCGCGATCAGCGAGGCGCAGACGCCGATCCCGGCCGCGAGCGCGGAAAAGAACAGGCCGCTGGCCGGACGGGCCAGTTCCTCGTCCCCAGCCTTGCGGATCACTTCGTAGATGACGACGGCGGAGCCGGTCTCGCGCGCGGCGACGGCATCGCGCTCCTGCTGGTCGAGGTGCGCGGGCGCGGGCTCCTCACTCATCAGGCGTGCGCCGCCATCCATTCCTCGACGACAGGCGCGATGCGCGTGCGCCACTTCGACCCGTTGAAGATGCCGTAATGGCCGACGCCCTCGGCAAGCAGGTAGCGCTTGTGCGCCTCGGGCAGGTTGGTGGCGATCGTCAGCGCCGCCTTCGTCTGGCCGATCCCCGAGATATCGTCGCGCTCACCCTCGATCGCGAGGATGCCGACGTCTGTGATCGCGCCGGCATCGACCGGCCGTCCGCGATGCGTCATCGTTCCCATCGGCAGCGCATGCCGCTGAAAGACGAGGTCGATCGTCTGGAGATAGAATTCCGCCGTCATGTCGCAAACCGCGCGATATTCGTCGTAGAATCGCATCGTCGCGCCCGCGCTCTCGCCGTCGCCCTGGACCAGATGCTTGAACATCTCCCAGTGTGAAACGAGGTGGTTGCCGAGGTTCATGGTCATGAACCCGGCAAGCTGAAGGAAGCCCGGATAGACGCGTCGCCCGGCCCCGGCATAGAGCGACGGCACGGTCGCGATGACATTCTGGGCGAACCAGGCGTGCGGCCGCTCGGTCGCGAGCGTGTTGACCGCGGTCGGCGCCTCGCGCGTGTCGATCGGCCCGCCCATCATCGTGAGCGTGCGCGGGCGGTTGGGATGCTGGTCCCCGCTCATTAACGCGACCGCGGCATAGCAGGGGACCGAGGGCTGACAGACCGCGAGCATGTGCGGGCGCGCGTCGCCTTCAGCGCCGATGACCGCGCACCAGTCGGTCACATAATCGATATAGTCGTCGAGGTCGAAGCGCCCGTCCGCCATCGGCACCAGCTTCGCATCGCGCCAGTCGGTGATGTAGACGTCGGCGACCGGCAGCATCCGCTCGACCGTGCCGCGCAAGAGCGTGGCATAGTGCCCCGACATCGGCGCGACGATCAGCAACTTGGGACCGCCGGAAACCCCCTCACGCACGAAATGCTTGAGCTGGCCGAACGGCTTGCGCGCCACGATCTCCTCGCGCACCGCGACCTCGCGGCCGTCGACGATGGTCGTGGTCAACCCGAAGTCGGGCTTGCCGCGCGGCGCGGCCGCGTGGGCGAACACCTCGAGCGCCGAGGCGAGCACCGGGCCGCCGCCGAAATAGGAAAACGGGTTCGCCGGATTGTTGAGCAGCCCCGCGCTGAAATTGGCAAACGCGCTGGCCCCAGCGAGCATCGAGCGCTGCATTTCATAGGCGTCGTAGAGCATTCGGTATCCTTCCTCGCCCCTGCCACCGCGGCGGAAAGGGTTGGGTGACATAGCGCCTGCGAGCGGTAACTCGCAACGACGCTGCGACGATACGCACGTAACACTTTCGTTCGGGTGTCGTAACGCCCGTTCGCGTCAGCCGTTCAACGCGGCGCCAAGCCGTGGCGCAGAAAGTCCGCCATCTCCGCCGCGATCGCTTCCGCCGGCCGCTCCTCCTCCCACACGCCGAAGCGCAGGCCGAGAAACACGTTCATCCCCATGATCGCCCAGGCATGCGCCGCGCCCACGTCGGCGCGCACCTCGCCGCGGTCGGCAGCGGCGCGCAGCCGCGCCTCGATCCGCTCGGCGGTGACGGCGTAATGCAGGCGGAAGCTCTCGGCATCGACGAACTCGGCCTCGTCGATGATGCGATAGATTTCCTTGTGCGCGCGCACGAAGTCGATGAAGTGGCTGAGCCCCGCCTGCTCGGCGGCGATGCCGTCGGGGGCGGCGCGGATCGCGGGGGCGACGTGGTCGCGCACCTGCGCCGACATGTCGCGAACCAGCGCCCGGAACACCGCGTCCTTCGAGTCGAAATAGGTATAGAAACTGCCGAGCGCGACGCCCGCGCGCCGGGTGATCCCGCTGATCGACCCTTCGTGAAAACCCTTTTCGCCGAACTCGGCCGCGGCGGCGTCGAGGATCGCGCGCAGCGTCCGCCGGCCCCGCTCGGTGCGCGGCACCTTGCCCTCGCTCGCGGCTTCCGCCTCTTCCATCGCCTCCCCCATTTTCCCAAGTTGAAACCCGGTTCAGGTTTCAGTATAGCCAAAGCGAACCATGCACAACCCGCCGGCAATAGGCGGGATGCGACCAAGGGAGGGGATAAGGCCGATGGCTCGCCTGAACACGCGTTTCGTCCAGTTTCTGACGCTCACCGCGGCACCCGCCGCGCTCTTCGCCATGCCCGCTCACGCACAGGACGTGCCCGCCGAGCCGGAGGCGCAGGCCGCCGCGACCGACCCCGGCTCCGCCGCAATCGGCGACCAGGATATCGTCGTGACGGCACAGCGCCGGTCCGAATCGCTGCTGCGCGTGCCGATCGCCGTCACCGCCTATTCGGGCGAGGCGCTGGAGGCGCAGGGCGCGACCGATCTGTCGGATATCGGTGACACGACGCCCAACGTGACGCTGGAGCCGTCGCGCGGCACGAACTCGACGCTCACCGCCTTCATCCGCGGCGTGGGCCAGCAGGACCCGGTGCCCGGCTTCGAAAGCGGCGTCGGCCTCTATCTCGACGACGTGTACCTCAACCGGCCGCAGGCGGCTTTGCTCGACATCTATGACGTCGAGCGGATCGAGGTGCTACGCGGGCCGCAGGGGACGCTCTATGGCCGCAACACGATCGGCGGCGCGATCAAGTACGTGACCCGCCGGCTGCCGAACGACTTCTCGGTCAATGCGCGCGCCACCTATGGCAGCTATGACCAGGCCGACGGCGTGCTCAGCATCTCCGCCCCGCTGACCGACGGCATCCGCGTCGGCGTCGCTGGCGCACGCCTGTCGCGCGGCGGGTTCGGCGAGAATACGACGCTCGGTATCGAGAACTACAACAAGGACGTGTGGGCAGGCCGCGGCACGATCGAGTTCGAGACGCCCGACAGCCGCCTGTTCGTCCGCCTGTCGGGCGACTACACGCACGACAAATCGAACGCGCGCAACGGCCATCGCCTGCTCCCGGGGCTCCTTTCGGGGGCGCCAGTGCTCGACGATGTGTACGACACGCGCGCCGGCCTTGCCTTCCCGAAGAACGATATCGAGGCGGGCGGCCTTGCCATGAACATCAGCGCGGAGATCGCGACCGGCCTGACGCTGCGCAGCATCAGCGCGTGGCGCAAGGACAAGAGCCTGACGCCGATCGACTTCGACGCGCTGCCCAGCGTCGATGTCGACGTGCCGGCAGTCTATCGCAACGAGCAATTGAGCCAGGAATTCCAGCTCGCCTATGAAAGCGACCGGCTGAAGGGGCTGGTCGGCTTCTACTATCTCGACGCGCGCGCCTCGACCCGGTTCGACGTGATCCTCGCCACCACCGGCCCGGCGCTCGGCTTGCCGGTTTCGGCGGGCTTCGGACAGCAGACCGCGGGCGACGTGCGGACCGACACGTGGTCGGGCTTCGCCGACTTCACGTTCGACGTGACCGACTGGCTCTCGCTGACCGGCGGCATCCGCTATACCAGCGACACGCGCAAATCGACGATCTTCAAGGCCAATCGCCTGGGCGGCGCGGACCCGCAATTCGGCGGCGCGGGCCGCAACCTCGGCAACCCGATCACCAATTTCACCGGCGAGGCGACGTTCGAGAAATGGACGCCGCGCGCGGTCGTCACGATCACGCCGAGCGACACCTTCCTCGCCTATGCCTCCTACTCGAAGGGATTCAAGGGCGGCGGCTTCGACCCGCGCGGCTCGGCCAATATCGCGCCGAACAACAACGGCGTGCCGGGCATCCAGTACGACGATATCTACGACTTCTTCCTGTTCGATCCCGAAGAGGTGAACAGCTATGAAGTGGGCGTGAAGGGTTCGTTGTTCGACCGCGCCTTCACCTATGCGGTGACGGGCTTCTATGCCGACTACAAGAACGTGCAGGTCCCCGGATCGGTCGGCGTCGACGCGAACGGCGACGGCATCTTCGAGGGGTTCGCCGGCGTCACCACCAACGCCGCCGCCGCGACGCTGAAGGGTATCGAGGCCGAGCTCTTCGCCCGCCTCGCCCGCGATTTCGCAGGGGCCGGCAGCCAGGTCACGCTCTCGGGCACGCTCGGCTATATCGATGCCAAGTATGACAGCTTCATCGGCCCGGCGGGCAACCAGGTCGCCGATTTCCGCCGGATCCAGAACACCCCCGACTGGACGTTGTCCGGCACGCTCGGCACGATCCTGCCCATCGGGCCGGGCGAGCTCAACGCCTCGACCACCGTCAGCTATCGCAGCGACACGACGCAGTTCGAGTTGCCCAATCCCTTCCTCGACCAGCCGGGCTATGCGCTGTGGGACGCGAGCATCAACTACCGCTTCGGCCCCGACAGTCGCTACTCGATCGGCCTGCACGGCAAGAACCTGACCGACGAGCGGTACATCACCTCGGGCTATCTGTTCGCGGTATCGAACCCGCAGACCGGCCTGCCGATCATCACCCCGTCGGGGGGCATCACCCCGTCGCTGGGGCGAGAGGGCGTGGCGACCGCCTTTTACGGCAATCCGCGCCAGTTCTACGTGACGCTCGGCCTCAAGTTCTAAAAGGGGGAATGGGCGGGCGACTTTGGTCGTCCGCCCGTTTTGTTTCAAGACGCTTGGCATCGCGCACGGTTCGCGTAAGCTTCGCCCAAACATTCGAGGATCGGGTATGGCAATCAGCGCGACGGACGCACGGGGCCGGCTGACGGAGGTGACGCCCGGCTATCGCGCGCTCGTCCTCGCGATGCTGCTGGTCGTCTATACCTTCAACTTCCTCGACCGACAGATCCTCGGCATCCTCGTCCAGCCGATCAAGGCCGAGCTTGGCCTCACCGACACGCAATTGGGGGCGCTCGGCGGCATCGCGTTCGCGATGCTCTATTCGACGCTCGCCATCCCGCTGGCGCTGATCGCCGACCGGACGAGCCGGAGCTGGGTCATCACGATTTCGCTCGGCATATGGAGCGCCTTCACCGCGCTGTGCGGCATGGCGACCAGCTTCTGGCAGCTCTTCGCGTTCCGCATCGGCGTGGGCGTCGGCGAGGCGGGCGGCGTCGCGCCTTCCTATGCGATGATCTCCGACTATTTCCCGCCGAACCGCCGTGCCAAGGCGCTCGCCATCTATTCGCTCGGCATCCCGATCGGGCTGGCGGGCGGGTCGATCCTCGGCGGCTATATCGCCGCGACGGTCGACTGGCGGACCGCGTTCCTCGTCGTCGGACTGGCAGGCGTCGTCATCGCGCCGATCTTCCGCCTGATCGTCCGCGAGCCCGCGCGCGGCATGAGCGACCCCGTCCCCCCCTCGACCGAGCGCGTCCCGGTCGGCCGCGTCTTCGCGATCCTGGCGAAGAAGCCGAGCTTCTGGCTGATGGGCTTCGCCGCGGGGTTCAGTTCGATGTGTGGTTATGGGCTTGCCTACTGGATGCCCTCGGTCCTCATCCGCAGCTTCGGGTTCGAGCTGTTCGATGCCGCGCTCTACATGGGATCGGTGCTGCTGGTGGGCGGCAGCGCGGGCGTGCTGTTGGGCGGCGTGCTCGCCGATAAGCTCGGCGCCGCCGACAAGGGCGTCTATGCCAAGCTGCCGATGATCGCGTGGCTCGTCACCGTGCCCTTGTTCGCCGGCGGCCTGCTGGCGAGCGGCTCACCCTGGCTCGCCTGGGCGCTGCTGCTCATCCCCAACGGCTTCAACATCCTGTGGCTGGGGCCGGTGACGACCGCAGTACAGGGCCTCGTCCCCCCGCCGATGCGCGCGACGGCAAGCGCGTCGTTCCTGCTCATCAACAACCTCGTCGGGTTGGGCCTCGGCTCGTGGATCATGGGCGCGATGGCCGATTCGATGAAAGCGAGCCTCGGCGACGATGCGCTCCGCTGGGCGGCGATCGCGGCGCTGGGCTTCTACCTGGTGGCGGCAGGGCTGATGGCGCTGGCGATCAAGCCGCTGCGCCGGGATTGGTGGGATCAGCGCGCGGCGTAGATGGC
>CAJYLT010000037.1 GCA_913775795.1 uncultured Sphingomonas sp.
GCAGCACCGTCTCGGTCGACGTCGCGGCGAAGGGCGGCGGCAGCGAGAACAAGTCGAAGTTCAAGATGATGAACCCCAGCGACTCGATCGTCGACTGGGTGGTCGAGATGCTGCCGCAGATGGGCGCCGGCTGGTGCCCGCCGGGGATGCTCGGCATCGGTATCGGCGGCACGGCAGAGCATTGCATGCTGCTCGCCAAGCAGGCGCTGATGGAGCCGATCGACATGGCGCAGTTGAAGCAGCGCGGGCCGCAGAATGATATCGAGGCGCTGCGCATCGAGATTTTCGATCGCGTCAATGCGCTCGGCATCGGTGCGCAGGGGCTGGGCGGGCTGTCGACGATCCTCGATGTGAAGATCATGGACGCGCCGTGTCATGCCGCAGGCAAGCCGGTGGGCATGATCCCCAATTGCGCCGCGACGCGCCACGCGCATTTCACGCTCGACGGGTCGGGGCCGGCCTATCTGGAGGCGCCGGACCTCGATGCGTGGCCCAAGGTCGACTGGAAGCCCGACGCCGCGGCGATCCGCGTCGACCTCGACACGCTGACGCCCGCCGACGTGCAGGGGTGGAAGCAGGGCGACCGGCTGCTCCTCAACGGCAAGATGCTGACCGGCCGCGATGCCGCGCACAAGCGGATCAAGGACATGCTCGATGCGGGGCAGGAACTGCCCGTCGAGTTCAAGGGCCGCGTCATCTATTATGTCGGGCCGGTCGATCCTGTAGGCGAGGAAGTGGTCGGCCCCGCCGGTCCCACTACCGCGACGCGGATGGACAAGTTCACGCGGATGATGCTCGACCAGGGCCTGCTCGCGATGGTGGGCAAGGCCGAGCGCGGGCCGGCGGCGACCGATGCGATCCGGGAGGCGAAGTCGGCCTATCTGATGGCGGTCGGCGGCGCGGCCTACCTCGTCGCGCGGGCGATCAAGGGGTCGAAGGTCGTCGGGTTCGAGGACCTCGGCATGGAAGCGATCTACGAGTTCGAGGTGAAGGACTTCCCCGTCACTGTCGCCGTCGATGCTCAGGGCAATAACGTCCACCGGCTCGCGCCTTTGGTCTGGCGCGACAGGATCGCCAAGGAGCGCCTGCTCGAAGGCGCCTGAGGCGGGAACGACCCCGCCCGCCAGTGGTTCATCGCCGCAACCCCCTGAAAAAACATGGAGTGCGGCGATGAGCGACGTGATCGAGCGGATTCACGAGGACGGCCTGCCCGGCAGCGAGGCGACCCTCGATCCCAAGCCCGAATGGCAGCCGCGCTATCCCGGCTCCGGCCGGCTGGACGGCAAGGTGGCGATCGTCACCGGCGCGGACAGCGGCATCGGCCGCGCGGTCGCCGCGCTTTACGCGCGGGAGGGGGCGGACGTCGCCATCCTCTATCTCGACGAGCATGAGGATGCCGAAAAGACCGCCGAGATCGTCCGCGGCGAGGGGCGCCGCGCGCTGACGATCGCTGGCGATGTCGGCGACAAGGCGTGGTGCGAGGACGCTGTGGCGAAGGTCGTGGCCGAGTTCGGCCGGCTCGACATCGTCGTCAACAATGCCGGCGAGCAGCACCCCGATCCCGATATCGTCAACATCACCGAGGATCAGCTTCGCCGGACGTTCCAGACCAATATCTTCGGCATGTTCTTCATGGTGCAGGCGGCGATGCCGCATCTGAAATCGGGCGCGGCGATCGTCAATTGCACGTCGGTGACGATGTATCAGGGCGAGAAGGAACTGCTCGACTACAGCTCGACCAAGGGCGCGATCACCGCGTTCACGCGCAGCCTGTCCGAAAACCTGATCGGCAAGGGTATCTGCGTCAACGGCGTCGCACCGGGTCCAATCTGGACGCCGCTCAACCCCTCGGGCGGCGCGACTGAGGAGAAGCTGAAGACGTTCGGCGAGGGGACGCCGATCGGGCGGCCCGGCCAGCCGAACGAGGTGGCGCCGTCGTTCCTGTTCCTCGCGTGCGAGGATTCGAGCTACATGTCGGGTCAGGTGCTCCACCCGAACGGCGGCACGATCGTCAACGGATGACGCTTTGGGCTGACGGGCGCGACCAGAGCCGCTAGGGCAGGGGGATGCCCGTCAGCCAAGCCGATATCGACCTCGCCCACCGCCTTGCCGATGCGGCGGGGCACGTCATCCGCCCCTATTTCCGCGGCGCCTTTGGCCTCGAGACCAAAGGCGACCAGTCGCCCGTGACTCTAGCCGACAAGGAAGCGGAGGCGGCGATGCGGCGGCTGCTCGATGCCGAGCGGTCGGGCGACGGCATCGTCGGCGAGGAATATGGCGAGAAACCCGGCGTCACCGGTCGCCAGTGGGTGCTCGATCCGATCGACGGGACGCGCAGTTTCACCGTTGGCCGCGCGATCTTCGGCACGCTGATCGCGCTGATCGAGGATGGCTGGCCGATCCTGGGCATCATCGACCAGCCGGTGCAGCGCGAACGCTGGGTCGGGGTCGCCGGCCGCGACACGCTGTTCAACGGCAAGCCCGCGCGCACCCGCCCGTGCCCCGCGGTCGAGGGCGCGATCGTCGCCACCACCAGCCCGCATCTGTTCGCCGATGGCGACGTGCCGCACTTCATGTCGCTGGTCCGCGCGGTGTCGAAGGGTGCGCCGCGGCAGGGGCCGGTCTATGGCGGCGACTGCTATAACTACGGCCTGCTGGCGTCCGGGCATCTCGATATCGTCGCCGAGTCCGGGCTCAAGCTCTACGACTTCGCCGCGCTGGTGCCGGTGGTCGAGGGGGCGGGCGGGCGCATGTGCGACTGGAACGGCGACCCGCTGACCGCCACGAGCGAGGGCCATGTCCTCGCCATCGGCGATCCGGCGCGGACCGAGGAAGTGCTGGAGGCGATCCGCGGCACCGACGATCACGACCACGATCACCCCTGAAGGCTTGCCAAAACCCCCGGCGGTCGATAAGCGCCGCCGCTTCCACGATCGGAAAAACGAACGGCCTGGCCAGTGTGGGCTGCCATGGCAGTTCCGGATCGTCGCGATAAGGAGACGAAAATGCCCAAGATGAAGACCAAGAGCGGTGTGAAGAAGCGCTTCAAGTTCACCGCCACGGGCAAGGTGAAGCACGGCGTCGCCGGCAAGCGCCACCGCCTGATCAGCCACAATTCCAAGTACATCCGCCAGAACCGCGGCACCAGCGTGCTGTCGGATTCGGATGCCGGTCACGTGCGCCTCTGGGCGCCGTACGGCCTGAAGTAAGGGAGGGCTGAGACATGGCACGAGTGAAGCGCGGCGTTACGACGCGGGCCAAGCACAAGCGGATTCTGGAACAGGCGAAGGGCTATTATGGCCGTCGCAAGAACACGATCCGTATCGCGCGTCAGGCGGTCGAAAAGGCCGGCCAGTACGCCTATCGCGATCGCAAGGTTAAGAAGCGGACGTTCCGCGGCCTGTGGATCCAGCGTATCAACGCCGGTGTCCGCGCCGAGGGTCTGACCTATTCGCAGTTCATGCACGGGCTGAAGCTCGCGGGCATCGAACTGGACCGGAAGGTCCTTGCCGATATCGCGATGCATGAAGGCGAAGCCTTCTCCGCGATCATCGCACAGGCGAAGAAGGCGCTGCCCAAGGCGGCGTGAACTTCGGCTGACGTTTTACGGAAAGGGCGTCGGTCTTTCGATCGGCGCCCTTTTTCGTGTCAGCGGCAGGTCACGTTGTTGCGGTCGACCGCCTCGCCCGCCGCTGCACCAGCGGCGCCGCCGAGCAGCGCGCCGAGCAGGCCCGAGCCGCCGGGGCTGATCGCGGTGCCGAGCACGCCGCCGGCCAGCCCGCCGACGATCAGCCCCGTCGTGCCGTCCGAGCGGCGGCAGTAATAGCGGCCGTCGCGCCCGGCATAGACGCGGTCGTTACGCGACAGGCGGCGCGGCTGATAGCGCGGATCGTCGCGGTAATAGCGGTCGGCTTCGTACCCGCCGTAAGACGGATCGGGCCGGTCGTAATCATAGGCCGAATAGCCGCCGGCATCGGCATAACGCGGCCCGCCAAGGCCATAGTCCGAACAGCCCGCCGTCAGCAGCGCGCCGCCGAGCGCCGCGCCCGCAAGCGTCAGTTTGATCCCACGCATCACCATCTCCTGTTACTGCCCCTGACGGACAAATGCGGCAGGTCGCGCTTTTGTTGCGTTGGCGATTCGCTTGGATCAAAAGCGGGCACGGCCCTTCGCCCTGTTGAAGGCGGGGCGGGCGCGTGTCAGAAACCGTGCCGATGACCGCCGCCACCGACGCCGCGCAACTGCGCGATCGCCCGTTCCGCTTCTTCGACTTCGTGATGGCGGCGTTCGTCGTCGTCCTCGTCCTGTCGAACGTCATCGGCGCGGCAAAGCTGTCATCCGTGGGCGGCTATGTCTTCGGCGCGGGCATCCTGTTCTTCCCCGTCAGCTACGTGATCGGCGACGTGCTGACCGAAGTATACGGCTATGCCCGCGCGCGCCGTTGCATCTGGGCGGGATTCGGCGCGCTCGTCTTCCTCGCACTGATGAGCTGGGTGGTCGTCAGCCTGCCGCCGGCGCCGGGCTGGGAAGGGCAGGCGTCGTACGAGGCGGTGTTCGGACAGGTGTGGCGGATCGTCATCGCCTCGATCACCGCGTTCTGGGCGGGCGAGTTCGTCAACAGCTTCGTCCTCGCGCGGATGAAGGTGCTGACGCAGGGACGCGCGCTGTGGACGCGGACGATCGGCTCGACCGTGGTGGGGCAGGCGGTCGACAGCCTGATCTTCTATCCCGTCGCGTTCCTGGGCGTGTGGACCACCGATCAGGTGCTGACGGTGATGGTCACCAACTGGGCGATGAAGGTGGCGTGGGAAATCATCCTCACCCCCGTCACTTACTGGATCGTCGGCAGCCTGAAGCGTGCCGAGGGGGTCGATGTGTTCGATCGGGAGACGGACTTTACCCCCTTCCGTACAAGGGTTTAGGCGACTGCCTTCACCAGCCCTTCGAACAAACGCCGACCATCGGTGCCGCCATGCGCACCCTCGATCCGGCGCTCCGGGTGCGGCATCATGCCGAGCACGTTGCCGCGATCGTTGAGCAGTCCCGCAATCCCGCGCGCCGACCCGTTCACGTCCTCGGCATAGCGGAACGCGACGCGGCCCTCGCCCTCGAGCCGATCGAGCGTGGCGTTATCGGCGAAGTAATTGCCGTCGTGGTGCGCGACGGGAATGCGGATCGTCTCGCCCGCGTCATAGCCGCTGGTGAAGATCGACTGGCTGCTCTCGACCGTCAGGTCGACGTCGCGGCAGACGAAATCGAGCCGCTTGTTGCGCATCAGTGCGCCGGGCAGCAGGCCGATCTCGGTCAGGATCTGGAAGCCGTTGCAGATGCCGATCACCGGCACGCCGCGTGTCGCAGCGGCGACGACGCTCTTCACCACCGCCGACCGCGCCGCGATCGCGCCGCAGCGCAGATAGTCGCCATAGGAAAAGCCGCCCGGCAGCGCGATCAGGTCGGTGCCCGCGGGCAGCACGCTCTCACCGTGCCAGACCATCGCCGGGGCGGTGCCGGTCACGGCCTCGATCGCGACGGCGACGTCGCGGTCGCAGTTCGATCCCGGGAAGACGATGACCGCCGACTTCATGCGACGTGCTCGACCCGGTAGTTTTCGATCACGGTGTTGGCGAGCAGCTTCTCGCACATCTCGCCGATCGCCGCGTCGGTCGTGCCGTCGGCGACCTCCAGCTCGAAGATCTTGCCCGCGCGCACATCGGCGACGCCGTCGAAACCTAATGAGCCCAAGGCGTGCTGGATCGCCTTGCCCTGCGGATCGAGGACGCCGGGCTTGAGGGTCACGACAACGCGGAGTTTCATGAGAGGGCCTGTTCGCTAGGGGCGGGTTAGTCGCCGCTATGGCCTGTCGGCCACGCGCTCGCAACCCGTCAGAAGTAGCGTGCCAGCGCGAAGGTGAAGCGGCTGCGCTTGTTGTCGTAGATCGTGATCGGCGTCGCGGTGCGCGTGTAACTATAGCTCACCTGCGGCGAGAAGCCGAGGAAGCGCAGCTTGCGATAGCCGATCGTCGCGCGGCCGACGAGGCGCCAGTCGCGGCGCGCATCGGGGGAGAAGAACTCGATCGGCGCGTCGAACGCGGCGCGCGACACGGTGCCCGACACCCCGAAATTGACGCCGAGTGGCAATTCGCCGCCCAAGCCCAGCGTCCCGCCGACCTCGCGGCTCGACCATGCGGCCTGGTTCAGCCAGTCGCGGCGCGCGAACAGCCCGCCCGAGGCCACGAGCGTGCGCGAGATGCCGCGCTCGTAGGTGGCATAGAGCCCGCCCTGCCAGCCGCTGAACCCGTCGTCGAAGCGCGCATCGGTGCGCCGCATGTCGAGCTGAAGGCCGAGACGCGCACGCGGCCCCGCGGCGGTCTGTGCGCCGAGGCGGACGCCCGCCTGCCGCGTGAGCAGGTCACCGCCGAACCAGCGCTGCGAGCCCACCGCCTGGAGCGAAATCGCCGCGATCTGGCCGAGGCGAAGTTCCGGGCCGACCGCGAGCTGCGCCGAATAATCGTCGTACGCCGCGCCCTTGTAGTTGGTGCCCGCGGTGTCGAGGTCGACGAGCATCGACATCTGTTTGGCGACGGGCAGGCGGAGGCCGGCGGAAAGCGTGCCGGTCTGGCCGGTGCCCGACTTCGCCTTGGCCTCGTCGCTCAGCTGGAGGGGGATCTCGAACTCGCCGAAGCGGCCGATGACGGTGTCGACGTTGGTCGCGTTGTTGATGTTGCTGTCGGGGGCGAGCCCGACCGAGAAGTCGAGCCGCCATGCGCGCTGCTGGCGGATGACGTCGCGGACGGTGCGGATCGTGCGGGCGACTTCGGGCGTCAGGTCGCCCGACTGCTCCGCCATCCGGAACTGACGGTCGGCGGCCTGCCGGTCGCCCATCGCCAGCATCGTCGAGGCGAGCTCGAGCCGGACGCGAGTCTGTGCCGGGTCGTCGGCGAGGATCGCCTTGTACTGCTCCGCCGCGCCGTGCAGGTCGCCGGACTGCTGCGCGACATAGGCCGAGAGGAACCTGGTTTGAAAGTCGAAGCCCGGCGCCTGGCGCAGCGCCGCGATCAGCGGGCGCGCCTCGTCATAACGCTTGGCGGCGACGAGTTTCTCGACATGGCCGAGAAGCTGCGGCGCGGTCAGCTTGACCTCGCACCGGCCGGCGATGCAGCTCGGCGTGCCGGTCTCCGCGGCGACGGGCGTCACCTCGTCAGCCGAGAGCGCGGGGGCGGCGCTCCCCGCCGCGAACAGCGCGGCGAGGAAACCCAGGATCGGGCGCATCGGGGCGGTCCCGGTCCGGCCGCTTACTTCTTCGCGCCGGTAAAGGCGCCGAGGATGTCGACCCGCTGGTCGGGGATGCCGCCGATGATCCGGAAGCCGCCGCCCACATTGACCGCATTGGGGCCATAGAAGCTGCCGTCGATCGAATTGGCGCCTGCGGTCGAGGTGCTGCCGTTGACGCCCGCGAAGTCGGGGCGGACCACCGTGCCGTTGGGCTGGGTGAAGGCGGCGGTGACGAAGTTGCCGGTGAAGCCGCCGGTCTTGGTCAGGTCGATCTTGCCCGTACCCTCGGCCTTGAAGGTCGAGCCGGAAGCGACGCCGACGAAGCTGTCGTTGATGATCTGCCCGCCGTAATTGGCGGCCGACACCGTGCCGTTCATCAGCACCGACATGGTCGCGGCGGCGAAGTCGAACTTCAGCTCGCTCGTCCCCGTGATCCACTGGAAATAGGTCGGGAAGCGCGCATTATCGAGCGAGGTGTTCGAAACCATTGTCGCCAGCATCCCGCCGGAGAAGGTCGCCTGGCCGGTCAGCGGAATCTGCGTCCGCCCGGTCGATTCGCCGAAGACGAACGCGCCGCGCTCGAACACCGATTCACTGTTTGCCGCGTTGGCGAGCGGATTCCGCGTCGGGTTGAAGGCGTTGCGTACATAGCCCGCGAGCGAGACGTACTTGGTCTGGGATCCCGGCCGCTGATAGAAGAAGGTGATTGCATCGACACGCTCGGTCGAGCTCGAGGGGCCGACGCCCTCCAGATAGTTGAAATCGGTAAGGTTGGTTGGCGTGCCCCATTGCGGGTTGGCGACGCCGCCATAATCGGTGCGGTGCGCCGGGTCCTGGAACCGGTAGTTGTTCAGGTTCACGTTCGCGGCGGTATCGGCCAGCGTCACCGTAAAGATGCCGTCACGCGGATTGTAGCTGACCTGGCCCGAGGGCGCGCGGACGGTCGCGGCATTGCCCGAATAGAGCACCGGCCCCTCGACCCCCTCGGCCCCGGTTTCGGTGACGTTCAGCGACTGGAGGCCGCCCACCGCCTGGAAGCTGGTCGTCGCGCCGACGTCGAGGAAATGCGCGGGCGTCGGGGTGGGCGTCGCGGTGCCGCCGGTACCGCCACCGATGCCGCCGCCCGAACCGCCGCCGGTCCCCGTGCCCGTCCCGCCCGTGGGCGGCGCGATGCTGCCCGCGGTCTGCGCGTCGGTACCGCCGCCGCCGCAAGCGGCCAGCGCGAAAAGCGGCAGCGCCGCAAACCACTTACGCATCGAAATCTCCCCTGTCCCCCGAATGGCGGTCACGGATGGGGCGATAACCGGAAAAGGGTTAAGGGCGTCTAAAGGCCGCGGGCATTCCGCCGATGCGGGCGACGCGCTACGCCGGTGACAGCGCGATCCGACTCGCCGGGAGAGATGCAGCCATGACCGATCTTCGCCGACAGGCCATCGATATCTACGACGCTTTCACCCACGAGCATCGCGATCGCCGCCGCATGCTGGCGGAGATGACGGTGCTGGCGGGCAGCGTCGCGGCGGCGGAGACGCTGATCGCTGGACTCGCCCCCTCCGCCGCGGCCGCACAGCAGGTCGATCCCGCCGACAAGCGGCTGAAGACGGGGCGCAGTCCGCTGCCGACCGGCGTCGGTGCGCCGCTCGATGCCTATTTCGCGGCCCCGGCGTCGGCCAGGGGCGCCCGCGGCGTTGTCATGGTAATCCATGAAAATCGCGGGCTGAACGCGCATATCGAGGATGTGGCCCGCCGCATCGCGTTGGCGGGTCATATCGCGTTCGCGCCCGATTTCCTCACCTCGCTGGGCGGCACGCCCGCCGATCCGGACCAGGCGCGCGACCTGATCGGCAAGCTCGACCTTGCGCAAACGGTCGCCGCCGCGGCGGGGGCGGTTCGGTCGCTGGGCACGCGTGACGGCAAGCGGATGAAGGTCGGGGTCGTCGGCTTCTGTTGGGGCGGGGCGATGGTGAACCGCGTCGCGGTGGCGGCGGGGCAGGCGCTCGACGCGGCGGTGAGCTATTACGGCCCCGCGCCCGATCCGGCCGAGGCGGGCAAGGTAGGCGCGGCGATGATCCTTCAACTCGCCGGCAACGACGCGCGCGTCAACGCGACCGCCAAGCCATGGGGGGCGGCGCTGAAGGCGGCGGGCAAGGACGTCGCGGTCTACGAATATCCGGGGGTCGAGCACGCGTTCAACAACGATACCTCTGCCGAGCGGTACAATGCGGCAGCGGCAAAGCTGGCATGGAGCCGCACGCTGGCGCTGTTCGACCGCAAGCTGCGTTGACGCGCCGCACGGTTCGTGTTCCGTTCCGGTCGAGGGAGAATTGCCATGGCCGCCGACCTGACACTCTACACCAATCCCATGTCGCGCGGTCAGATCGCCCGCTGGATGGTGCATGAGACCGGCCTTTCGCATGACGTCGTCCTGCTCGACTACGGCACGACGATGAAGGCGGCCGCGTATCGCGCGATCAATCCGATGGGGAAGGTGCCGGCGATCGTCCACAAGGGACAGGTCGTGACCGAGTGCGCGGCGATCTGTGCGTATCTGGCCGACGTGGTGCCCGATCGTGATCTCGCCCCCTCGCCGGCCGAGCGGGGCGACTATTATCGCTGGCTGTTCTTCGCCGCCGGGCCGCTCGAACAGGCGATTATCACCCGCGCACTGGGGGTCGAAGTGGCGGCCGAGAAGCGCGCGATGGTCGGGTTCGGTACCTTTGACGAAGCGGTAGGAGCGCTGGAGGACTGGCTGAAAAGTCACGACTTCATCGCGGCGGGGCGGTTCACCGCGGCCGACGTCTATGTCGGCTCCCAAGTGATGTGGGGTCTGCGCTTCGGCTCGCTGCCGACGCTGCCCGCGTTCGAGGCCTATGCCGCGCGTCTGGCCCAGCGGCCGGCGGCGCGGTCGGCAAAGGCGGCGGACGAGGCGCTGATCGCCGAGATGCAGGCCGCTGCGACCGCATCGTGAAAAGTCGGCGAAGGCCGCTTGCGTCGCCGAAACAGCCTGCTATACGGCGCGCCTCGCCACCGGGGTTCGCCCCGTCGGCGCCGGTCGGGGAATAGCTCAGCCTGGTAGAGCACTGTCTTCGGGAGGCAGGGGCCGGAGGTTCGAATCCTCTTTCCCCGACCAATTTCTTTCCCGCTTCGTCGAGAGGGTCTGGCGCTTCGGCGCCGCCCGCCTCCGAAATTTCCGCTTCGCAACCGTCCGCGCCCGGCGAAAGCGATTGACTGTCAAGTCTACATATATAGCTTATTTTCCTGATGCGGATGGAGCGCATGGGGAGAGAGCGCATGGGACGATTCGCCACGGTCGGTGCAGTCGTCCTTGCCCTAATGCTCGCGGCGGCGGGCTATCGGCTGTTCCTCTACGATGCCTATGTCCCGGCGGGCGAGGCGGGGATGTTCCGCAACATGTGCTGCGGCACCGTGGCGCTATCGAACGGCGACCTGCTGCTCAACGATCGAAAGGCGGTCCGCTATGTCGTCGGCCGTGACGAGCGCGGCCCCTACATTCTGCCGCGTTTCTATGTCGGTGCTTTCCCCTATCGCCGGTTCGAGATCGACGGGTCGGCGCGCGCGGTGAAGCTGCGGCTCGACCGGCTGCCCGCGCCGACGCGCATCACGCTGTATCAGGGTGAGGCGGCGTACGACTTCGCCCGGATCGCGCCGCCGAAACGGTGACGGCGCCACGGGCGAAAAGCCCGCTTTGGCAAGTGCCGCATTCGATGCTATCGGCCGCGCCGACCATGAGCACGCCCCAGTCCAAGATCCGCAATTTTTCGATCATCGCCCATATCGACCATGGCAAGTCGACGCTGGCCGACCGCCTGATCCAGCGCACCGGCGGCCTCGCCGACCGCGAGATGTCCGAGCAGGTGCTCGACAACATGGATATCGAAAAGGAACGCGGCATCACCATCAAGGCGCAGACCGTGCGCCTCGACTGGAAGGGCCCGGACGGCGAGGATTATGTCCTGAACCTCATGGACACCCCGGGCCATGTCGACTTCGCCTATGAGGTGTCGCGCAGCCTGGCCGCTTGCGAGGGCGCGCTGCTCGTCGTCGATGCCGCGCAGGGCGTCGAGGCGCAGACGCTCGCCAACGTCTATCAGTCGATCGAGCACGACCACGAGATCGTGCCCGTCATCAACAAGATCGACCTGCCCTCGGCCGAGCCGGAGAAGGTACGGCACGAGATCGAGGAGATCATCGGCCTCGACGCGTCGAACGCGGTGCTGGCCAGCGCCAAGGCGGGGATCGGCATCGAGGATATCCTCAACGCCGTGTGCGAGCGCATCCCGCCGCCCAAGGGTGATGCGAACGCGCCCCTGAAGGCGATGCTGGTCGACAGCTGGTACGATCCGTATCTGGGCGTCGTCATCCTTGTCCGCGTGATGGACGGGACGCTGAAGAAGGGCCAGCAGGTCAAGTTCATGCAGTCGGGCACGACGCATCTGGTCGATCGCGTCGGCTGCTTCCGGCCCAAGATCGAGCAATTGTCGGACCTCGGCCCCGGCGAGATCGGCTTCATCACCGCGCAGATCAAGGAAGTGGCGCAGGCGCGCGTCGGCGACACGCTGACCGACGCCAAGAAGCCTGCCGCCGAGCCGCTCGAGGGGTTTAAGGAAGTGCAGCCGGTCGTGTTCTGCGGCCTGTTCCCGACCGACGCCAACGACTTCGAGAAGCTGCGCGAATCGATCAGCAAGCTGCGCCTCAATGACGCGAGCTTCAGCTTCGAGATGGAGACCTCGGCGGCGCTTGGCTTCGGCTTCCGTTGCGGGTTCCTCGGCCTCCTGCACCTCGAGATCATTCAGGAGCGGCTGAGCCGCGAATACGACCTCGACCTCATCACCACCGCGCCGTCGGTCGTCTATCAGATCGAGCTGACGCATGGCGGCGGGCACCTCGAGCTTCACAACCCCGCCGACATGCCCGATCCCAACAAGATCGAGACGATCGCCGAACCGTGGATCGAGGCGACGATCTACGTCCCCGACGAATATCTCGGCCCGATCCTGAAGCTGTGCCAGGACCGCCGCGGCATCCAGAAGGACCTGACGTACGTGGGCGGCCGCGCGCAGGTGAAGTACGAGCTGCCGCTCAACGAGGTGGTGTTCGACTTCTACGACCGGCTGAAGTCGATCAGCCGCGGCTATGCCAGCTTCGATTACGAGCAAGTAGGCTACCGCGAGGGCGACCTCGTCAAGATGAGCATCCTCGTCAACAACGAGCCCGTCGATGCGCTGTCGATGATCGTCCACCGCTCGACCGCCGAGAGCCGTGGGCGCGGCATGTGCGAGCGGTTGAAGGACCTGATCCCGCGACACCTGTTCAAGATCCCGATCCAGGCGGCGATCGGCGGCAAGGTGGTGGCGCGCGAGACGATCGCGGCGCTGCGCAAGGACGTGACCGCCAAATGCTATGGCGGCGACATCAGCCGCAAGCGCAAGCTCCTCGACAAGCAGAAGGAAGGCAAGAAGCGGATGCGCGAGTACGGCTCGGTCAGCATTCCGCAGGAAGCCTTCATCGCCGCGCTGCGCATGGGTGACGACAGCTGACCGACTAGGCGGGCAGCCTCGCGAGCCGCGCCGCGCCACGCGCGGTGGCGGCGAGGGCCGTGCCGTCGCCCTGATCGGCGAACATCAGCAGGGTGCGACGGTCGGCAGCCGCGATCTCGATCCCGTCGGGGGCAGGGCGCCAGCCGGCGACGGGTGCGCCTGCAAGCGCGGCGAGACAGCCCGACTCGTCGCCGAGCGCATAGGCGTACGCCGCTTCGACTCTCGTGGACCGAAGATCGATCCTGCACGACGCCTCGCCCGTCACCGCAACGGTCCACGCCCCCTCCAGTTCGGCGGGCTCGGCCATGCGCAGGCTGGCCTGGTTTCGAGGCGACTGGGCGTTCATTGGCGATCCTTGCGATGAAGCGAGCGCGGTCAGCATTGCCGCGTTAACGAATTGGCAGAAACTTCTCATGTTGCTGTTGCCGGGGTGTCGGCGGCGGCAGCGGGGTCGGCTGTATCGGGCACCCGGCCGGGTGAAGGGGAAGTCGGTTCATGAAGCCGTTTTCGCATCTGCAATTCGCCGACGATCTGGAGACAGGTCGAGCCTATTACCAGAACGCCTTCATGACGACCCTGGGGTCGATGCCGGCCAGTCATTCGGCTGCGCTGGCGGCACAGGGCGGCTGCGGATGCGGATGCGGCGGCTATGTCGAGCCGAGCACGCCGCGCGCGGGTGACAGCCACGGCGCACTTGCCGCGCTCAATCTGGACGATCGCGGCGGGTCGGGCACCAACGGCAAGCAGAGCTTCACGATCGACGAGGCCGCGGCACAGATCGGCCGCGCGAACACGACGTGGAACGGCGTCGGCGCGCTGGGCGAGGCGGCGACGATCACCTATGCCTTTCGCGCGAGTGCGCCCGCGTCGATGCCGAACGGCACCGCCGGCTTCTCGGTATTCAACGCCACCCAGATCGCGCAGACGCAGTTGGCGCTGCAAAGCTGGTCGGACGTCGCGAACCTGACCTTTCAGCGGGTTGGCACCGGGACCAGCGGGTCGGGCGCGTACAGCAACAATGCACAGATGCTGTTCGGCAACTATGCCTCGGGCGCCGCGGGCGCGGCGGCATTCGCCTATTATCCGGGCGGCGGCGTTGGCGGCGACAGCTGGTACAACAGTTCGCTCAGCTACAATCGGGCGCCGGCCAACCTGAACTACGGGCGTCAGGTGCTGACGCACGAGATCGGCCACGCGCTGGGGCTCGGCCATCCGGGCGACTATAATGCGGGCAACGGCTCGCCCACCTATGCCAACAGCGCGCTCTATTACGAGGATACGCGTCAGTACACGCTGATGAGCTACTGGTCGGAGAGCAATACCGGCGGCAACAACGGGGGTTACTACGCCGCCGCGCCGCTCCTCGACGATATCGCGGCGATCCAGCGGCTGTACGGCGCGAACATGGCGACGCGGACGGGCGACACGACCTATGGCTTCTCTTCGAATGCGGGCCGCGACTTCTATGCCGCTTCATCCGCGTCGAGCCCGGTCGTCTTCGCGATATGGGACGCGGGCGGTCGCGACACGCTCAACTTCTCCGGCTACAGCCAGGCGCAACTGATCGACCTCAACGACGGGCATTTCTCCAATGTCGGTGGGCTGACGGGCAATGTCGCGATCGCGCGCGGCGTGACGATCGAGAATGCGAACGGCGGATCGGGGGCCGACATCATCATCGGCAACGACGTCGCCAATGTGATCCGCGGCAATGCCGGTAACGACGTGATCGACGGCAATGGCGGCGCCGATCAGCTCTACGGCGGGGCGGGGGCCGATCGGTTCGTCTACGACCAGCTGTCGGATTCGCTGGTGAGTGCCGCCGACCAGATCCTCGACTTCACGCGCGGCAGCGACCGCATCGACCTGTCCGCGATCGATGCGCGAAGCGGCGTCGCGGGGGATCAGGCGTTCGCCGTGGTCGGCGCGTTCACCGGCGCGGGCGGCGAAGCGCGCTTCGCGTACAACGCTTCGACCGGGTTCACGACCCTGACGCTCGACGTGAATGGCGACCGCGTGGCGGATTTTTCGCTTCAGGTACACGGTCAGATCACGCAGGCCGACGTCATCCTGTGACGATCGGACCGGGCCGGGCGCCGTCGCCCGCCCGGTGACGACCGTTCCGGAACCCCATGCCGCTTCGGGCGTCGGACACCCGGGACGGACGATATCACGGGAGCATATGGCCATGGCGAAAAACCCGAACGAGGCGACGGAGTCGGCGCGGGCCGGCATGGATGCGGCGCAGGACGGCGCCCGCCGCGCCGGCGAGCAGATGCAGGACGGCATGGCCCGCGCGACCGAGGGCATGCAGGCCGCGGGCGAGCGGATGAAGGCGACAGGCGAGGCGATGGCCGATGCCGGATCGCAGCTCGGCCTCAAGATGCTCGACCAGGCCGAGACGAACACGCGCGAGGCGTTCCAGGCGATGCGATCGGCCGCGCAGGCGAGCGACGTGACCGAGGTGATGCGCATCCAGGCCGAATTCCTGCGCGAGCAGGGCAGCCGGTCGGTCGCCCAAGTCCGCGAGATCGGCGAGCTGATCGCCGATTTTGGCCGTCACGCGATCGGCCAGATAACGGGCCGCCGTTGAGACGACGCTTTTCGGCGGCGCGGCGGCTGTTCATCGCCGCGCTCGCCTTGTCCCTCTTCCCCGCGCCCGCGCTTGCCCAGCGTGGGCCGCTGGTGCTGGCGGCGGCGAGCATGCAGGACGCGCTGGAGGCGGCAGCCGACGCCTATGCGCGGGGCGGACGCCCGCGGCCCGTCCTGTCGTTTGCGGCGTCCTCCGCGCTGGCGCGGCAGATCGCGGCGGGCGCACCCGCCGACCTGTTCGTGTCGGCTGATGAGCCATGGATGGATGACCTCGAGAAGCGGGGGTTGTTGGCGCGGGGAACGCGCGCGACGCTTGCCGGCAATCGCCTCGTCCTTGTCGCGCCCGCGATCAGCCGGGTGCGCGTCGACTTGCGGCCAGGCGTCGATCTGGCGCGGGTGTTGGGCAGCGGGCGGCTGGCGATGGCCGACCCGGATGCGGTGCCCGCGGGGCGCTATGGCCAAGCGGCGCTGACGCGACTGGGTGCCTGGCGCGGCGTTGAGGGCCGCGTAGCGCGGGCGGAGAATGTGCGCGCGGCTCTGGCGCTGGTCGAGCGCGGCGCGGCGCCGCTCGGCATCGTTTATGCCACCGATGCGCGGGCGTCGCGCGGGGTACGCGTCGTCGGCGTGTTCCCGGCGGCAAGCCATCCGCCGATCCGCTATCCGATCGCACGGCTCGCCCGGTCGCGGGACGTGGGAAGCGAGCTGTTCCGCCGCTTCCTGCTCGGCCGATCGGGGCAATCGATCCTGCGGAAGTTCGGCTTTACCGGGCGTTAGCGGCGGAAGCTGAGATCGTTCCTTAGGTAGATCACGGTCCGCCAACCGCTGCGCGGCGTCGTCCAGACCCGGCGATAGTCGCGCCGCATCGCCGCCTTGACCGCGGCGAGGCTGGCGGGGTTCCAGATCGTCAGCGTGCGGGTCGAGGTGACGATCACCGGCGGCTTGTTGCCAAGGATGCGTCGAACCTCTCCCGCCTCGTCGATCCCGGTCGCGCCCTGTTCGGTCGAATAGGCGAGCAGGTTCGGAAAGACGTACGGGGTCGGCAGGCAGGTACCCGACAGTGCGTAGGTGATCGTGTCGCCGATGAAGACATAGGGACACTCGCCGCGGGCGTTGAGCGCGACCAGCCGCGCCGTCTCCCGAGCGCCGGGGGCATCGTCGGCAACGAACGCCCGCTCGGCCAGGAACAGCAGCAGTCCGATGCCCAGCGCCCCCACCGCCGCGCGTGGGCGGCGGCCGAAGGTCGCAGCGGACATGAGCGCCAGCGGCGCGATCAGCGGCAGTGCGTAGTGATCGAAGAATGTGCCGATCGCGGCAAAGCCGAGCAGCGCCGAACCCAGCCAGCCATAAGCGATCGCCAGCGGCGCGGGCGTGGGCCGCGGGCGCAGCCGCCAGCCGAGCAGCGCACACGCGATCAGCGGCGATAATTGCGCGGCGATGCCCAGGAGGCGCATCGCCAGCTCACCGGGCGGGTAGGGCGCGCGCAGGAAGATCGAGCTGAAGTTGGCGAACCAGAATGCCTCGGCTGCTCCAGGCCCCATCACGACATAGGCGGCGTACGCGATTGCAGTTGGTAGCAGCCCGGCTGCAGCCCATGCGAGACCGGCGAGGATCAGCCCGGCCCGACGCTCGCCCGCGCGGTACAGCCACCAGAGATGAGCGAGGCCGACGAACGCCCCCTCGACCGCGGCGGTGTACTTCACCTGGATCGCGATGCCCGCGAGCAGGCAGGCGACCAGCCCCGAGCGCAGGATCGCGCCCCGCCGCTGCGCCGCGGCGAGGGTGGGCAGCGCCAGCGTCCAGAGCACCGCGACTGCGATGAGCAGATTGTAGAAGACAGGTGCCTGACCGCCGCGCCCGCCCAGCATCGGCAGCCACAACAGATAGGCGATCCCGGCAAGCAGCGCCCCGCTCGGCCGGGCGCCAACGCGCAGGCTGGCGGATCGCACGACCGCGGCGGTCGCGATCGCGGCGGCGGTGGCCATCAATTGATAGGCGAGGATCCCGTCGCCCGGAAAGGCGGCGGCGACCGCATAGATCAGGAACAGGCCGACGGGCTTGCGGTCCCAGATGTCGATGAACGGCACCGCGCCGTGCCACATCCGCTCCCCGACCAGCAGGTAGAATTGCTCGTCGACATGGATGACCGGGTTGCCGAAATCCCAGACGCGAAGGCCAAGCGCGACGAACGCGAGCAGGAGAAGCGGGACCGCAGCCCGCAGGCGGACCGGCAACGAGGGCATGTCAGTAGAAGTTCTTGAGCGTCAGCCGCCGCTCGGTTCCGTCGCACATGCCGAAGCGAAGCACGCGCCCCGGCGCGCCCGCGGACCAGCCGGTATCGACGCTGCCGCCCGTGGGGGGCGGGACAGGCGTGCCGTCGACGGTGCAGATCTGCTCGCGCGCCTTCCAACCCGCGGCGGCGGCGGGGCTGCCGCGCATGACGTGGAGCACGCTCAGCCGGCCGCTGTCATAGCCGACCAGCAGGCCGCTGGTCGAGCGGACCGGCGCATCCTTCGCGGTCGCCGTGGGGGCGAAAATCATGTGGCCGGCGCGCGCATCCATCAGCACGCGATAGCGCTGGAACAGCCCGTTGCCGAGCCGCCCGATCGTGCCGGTCTGGTCGGAAAAGCCGCCCTTGGGCTCGATCCGCGTTTCGATCGCGACGGGGCCGACGCTGCCGAACCGGACCGAGGGCAGGACCGCAAGATCGGTCTCGATCGCGCCGCCCAGGCCGAACGCCACGGCGCTGGTCGTCGCGGCAGGCCTCGCCCGAAGCCCGGCCCAGCCCGTGCGCGACAGGGTCAGTGCGGCGCCGTCGCCGGTATCGACGATCAGCGGCCTTACCTGTCGGCCCGCGATCGTCGCCGCGGTCGAAAAGACGCCCGTGCGCGGCAGCCGGACGAGCGGCGCGCGGGGCCCCGCGAACGGCATCCGGCCGCTCGGCAACAGGCGAAAGCGGCGCGCCGCATAGTCGATGTCGAGCGCGCAGCAGGCAAGCAGGTCGCTGCCGATCAGGAGATCGACGGGTTCGGCGCTGCCGGTGGCGATTGCGGACAGGTCCACGACCGCAAGCCGCGCGCGCGCCTGCGTCAGGGCGCCGAGCGACAGGCGCTCGACTCGCGTCCAGCCGAGCGGCACGGCGCCGCCGATCGCATCCGCCCGCTCGCCGCGGCCGGGCTCGAGCTTCAGGCTCGCGCGCGTCGCGAACAGGCGGGAGGCGACGCTGGTGCTGACGCCGGTATCGAGGATGGCAGTCGCGCGGGCGCCGCCGATATCCATGGCGAAGCGGATCTGGTTGCCGGGCGTCAGTTCGAACGGGACCCAGCGCTGCTCGGCATCGCGCGCGAGCAGCGGCTCGGCGACGTCGACGGGGACACCGGGCGCCGCGGAAATGGGCAGGGCGACGAACGCCAGCAGGAGGAGGTTCCAACGCACGGCCGCACGCCTAGCGCGCTTCGTCGCAGCATCCTAGCGGATTGGCGCTCAATTCGCCGCGATCAGATCGGTGATGCGCCGAAGCAACGCCGCCGCTTTTGCCGCGGTCGGCTCGTCATAGCGAACGATGGGGATGGCGAAGCCGAACGCGCCGACCGGCTCGCCATCGACGATCGCGAGGCGGGCGATACCGTGAATGCCCGGGGTGTGTTCCTCGTGCGTGTGGGCGAACCCCGCCCGTCGGATTGCCGCGATTTCCGCCCGCAGGCCAGCCTCGTCGCAGATCGTCGTGGGCGTGAAACGGCTTCGTTCGGTCTCGTGAAGATAGGTGGCGACCTCTTGGTCGCTCAGGGCCGCCAGCAGCGCCTTGCCAGCGGCAAAGCCGTGGAGCGGCACGCGGCGTCCGACCTCGACCGCGTAGCGCAGCGCGTGGTCGCTCGTTTCGGTCACCACCGCCTCGCATTCCCAGTCGCGGCGCACGAAGAAGGAGGCAGTCTCATTGAGCTGTACGCGGAGCGCGCGGACGAGCGGCGCAGCACGCTCCGCCAGCGAGAAGCCAGGCCCGCGCGCCTGCAACCGCTCGAGCCGAGGCCCTGGCGAGTAGCGCCGCCCCTCCCGCGCGAGATAGCCGCGCTCGACCAGCGTGGTCAGCAGGTAGGACAGGCTCGACACCGGGATCAGGAGTGCCCCGGCAATCTCCTGCGCGACCAGCGGGCGGCCGTGCGCGACGACATATTCGAGGATGTCGAGCGTGCGCATCGCCGATTTGACGGTCGCTGTCGTGGCGGCGGCGGGCGGCGGAGAATCGGACATGCGCGGCTTCTATACCGCGATCGCGCCGCCGCCGCCCCTGTTCCGATATGCGATGATTTCGGCCGATCGAAGGAGCTGGGGGGGCGGGCCATCAAAAACGGTCATCGCGGCGCATCCGCGATTGACAGTCCTGCTGCACCGCGACAGGTCTGTTCGTGTCGCGGCCGGGCAACCGGCGGATACGCGCGGGAGAGTGCGGGCCGCAGGGCACGCCACCGAAGGAGCAACCGCCCCGGAATCTCTCAGGTGCAAAGGACCGCGCGGGTCAGGCGACACTCTGGAAAGCGGTGCCGGTTCGTCCGGTGCCCACCGAAGGGGTAACCCGGCCATGCCGGGGAAAGCTCTCAGGTTCCCGTGACAGAGGGGGCGACGGGTCGATCGGCCGGACAGGACGATCGTGCGCGTCGCGTCGACCCCTGTGACCCGGAGCCTTTGATGACCGATGATGCGCTGCTCGACGACGAGCTTGCCCCGCCCGAGACGCTGACGCTGCCGCTCGACGGCTGGCATCGGGCGCAGGGTACGCGCATGGTCGAGTTCGCCGGCTATCACATGCCGATCCAGTATGAAGGCATCATGGCCGAGCACCAGTGGGTGCGCGAGGCTGCGGGCCTGTTCGATGTCAGCCATATGGGCCAGCTTCGCATCGCCGGGCCGAACGTGGTCGCGGCGCTGGAGGCGCTGTTGCCCGCCGACGTGGCCGGGCTGGGCGAGGGGCGCCAACGTTACTCGCTCCTGCTCGCCGACGACGGCGGCATCCTCGACGACCTGATGCTCGCGCGCCTGCCCGCCGGCGATCCGCTGGGCGAGGGTGCTGAGGGTGAGTCCGCCTTCTACATGGTCGTCAACGGCGCGACCAAGTGGGACGACATGGGCCATCTGCGCGAGCGGTTGGACGATGCGATCACGCTCAACCTGCTCGACGAGCGCGCGCTGCTGGCGCTGCAAGGGCCGAAGGCGGTCGACGTGCTCGACCGACTGGTGCCGGGCGTCGCGGCGCTCGGCTTCATGCAGGCGGACGCGTTCGACTGGAACGGCAGCGCGCTCTGGATCAGTCGTTCGGGCTATACCGGCGAGGACGGGTTCGAGATTTCGGTGCCCGACGATGCGGTCGAGGCATTGGCCGCGGCGCTCGTTGGGGAGCGCGAGGTGAAGCCGATCGGCCTCGGCGCGCGCGATTCGCTGCGGCTCGAGGCGGGGCTTCCACTCTACGGCCACGACCTGACGCCCGAGACGACGCCGGTGGAGGCCGATCTCGGCTTCGCCCTGTCGAAGCGGCGGCGTGAGGAGGGCGGCTTTCCGGGTGCCGAGCGCATCCTTGGCGAGCATGCCAGCGGCAGCGCCATGAAGCGCGTCGGCCTGACCGTCGAGGGACGCCAGCCGGTACGCGAGGGTGCGCTCGTCGTCGATGGCGAAGGCGCGCCGATCGGCCGCGTCACCTCCGGCGGGTTCGCGCCGAGCGTCGGCCAGCCGATCGCCATGGCCTTCGTTCCCGCCGCGCTCGCCGTGCCGGGCACCGCGATCAATCTTCTTCAGCGGGGCAAGCCGCACGCCGCCACCGTCGTGCCGATGCCCTTCGTCCCCCACCGCTATGTCCGCAAGGGAGCGCCCAAGTGACCCGCTATTTCACCAACGAACATGAATGGATCGACGTCGACGGCGACACCGCAACGGTCGGCATCACCGATTACGCGCAGGGCCAGCTCGGCGACATCGTCTTCGTCGAAGTGCCCGAGGAAGGGCGCGAAGTGTCGAAGGGCGGCGAGGCCGCGGTGGTCGAGAGCGTGAAGGCGGCCAGCGACGTCTACGCCCCCGTCACCGGCACCGTGACCGAGGGCAATGCGGCGCTGACCGACGACCCCTCTCTGGTCAACAGCGATCCGGAGAACAGCGGCTGGTTCTTCAAGCTGACGCTCGCCGACAAGGGCGAGCTTGATGGCCTGATGGATGAGGCCGCGTACAAGGACTTCGTCGCAAGTCTCTGAGACTACTCCCCTCCCTGACAAGGGAGGGGCTGGGGGTGGGTCGGTCGCGGGTCGATCGTGACGCTCCCCCATGGGCCAACCCACCCCCGACCCCTCCCTTGTCAGGGAGGGGGGAAGGACCGAAGATGCGCTACCTACCCCTGACCGATACCGATCGTTCGGAAATGCTGAACGTTATCGGCGCGTCGTCGATCGACGCGCTGTTCGCCGACGTGCCCGAGGAAGCGCGGCTGGCCGGCCCGATCCACGGCCTGCCGCATCATGCCAGCGAACTGGCGGTCGAGCGGCACATGTCCGCGCTCGCGCGGCAGAACGTCGTGGCGGGCGAGGTGCCGTTCTTCCTCGGCTGCGGCGCCTATCGCCATCATGTTCCGGCCAGCGTCGATCACCTGATCCAGCGCGGCGAGTTCCTGACCGCCTACACCCCCTATCAGCCCGAGATCGCGCAGGGCACGCTCCAGATGCTGTTCGAGTTCCAGACGCAGGTCGCGCGCCTGCTCGGGACCGACGTCGCCAACGCCTCGATGTACGACGGCTCCACCGCGTGCTGGGAAGCGATCGTGATGGCGCGGCGCGTCACGCGGCGGGCCAAGGCGATCCTGTCGAGCGGGCTGCATCCGCATTACGTGTCGGTCGCCAACACGATGGCGAAGTTCACCGGCGATGACGTGCATTCTTCGCTGCCCGCCCTGTCGGCGACGGGCGATATCGACGCGCTGATCGCGGCGATCGACGACGACACTTCGTGCGTCGTCGTCCAGTATCCCGACATCCTCGGCCGCATCGCCGACCTGTCCGAGCTGGCGGCCGCGTGCCAGGCGAAGAAGGCACTGCTGATCGCCGTCGTGACCGAGCCGGTGGCGCTCGGCGCGATCCGGTCGCCGGGGGAGATGGGCGCGGATATCGTGGTGGGTGAGGGGCAGTCGATCGGCGTCGGCCTCCAGTTCGGCGGGCCCTATGTCGGGCTGTTCGGCTGTAAGGAAAAGTACGTTCGCCAGATGCCCGGCCGCCTGTGCGGCGAGACTGTCGATGCCGAGGGCAAGCGCGGCTTCGTCCTTACGCTCTCGACCCGCGAGCAGCATATCCGGCGCGAGAAGGCGACGTCGAACATCTGCACCAACTCGGGGCTCTGCGCGCTCGCTTTCTCGATCCACATGACGCTGCTCGGCGAAAAGGGTCTGCGCGGGCTGGCCGAGGCGAACCACCTCGCCGCCAGCGCCGCCGCCGACCGACTGGCCAAGGTGCCGGGGGTCGAACTGGTCACGCCGACCTTTTTCAACGAATTCACGCTGAAGCTGTCGAAGGAAGCGCGTCCGATCGTCCGCGAACTCGCCGACCGCCGCATCCTGGCCGGCGTGTCGCTCGGCCGGCTCTATCCAGGGGTCGAGGCGCTGGAGAAGGGACTGGTCGTCGCCGTGACCGAAACCGCGACCGCCGAGGATGTCGAAACGCTCGCCACCGCGCTTGAGGAGGTGCTGGCATGAACGCGATCAACCAGAGCGGGTGGAAGCCCGAGATGAACACCGCCGACGGCGCCGCCCCCGCGACCAGCACCGGCAACCGCGCCCTGATGCTCGAGGAAGCGCTGATCTTCGAGATCGGCACCAGCGAGACGACCGGCGTCGACCTGCCCGAAACGCCGAAGGGCGAGAGCCGCCTTGGGTCGCTGGCGCGCGCCAAGCCGATTGGCCTGCCGGGCCTGTCAGAGCCCGAGACGGTGCGGCATTATACCCGCCTGAGCCGTCAGAATTACGCGATCGACCTGGGCCTGTTCCCGCTCGGCTCGTGCACGATGAAGCATAATCCGCGCCTCAACGAGCGGATGGCGCGGATGCCCGGTTTCGCCGACATTCATCCGCTCCAGCCCGTCGACACGGTGCAGGGTGCGCTCGGCGTCATCAACGAGCTGGCAGTGTGGCTGATCGAGCTGACCGGCATGTACGGCGTCGCGATGAGCCCGAAGGCGGGTGCGCATGGCGAGCTGTGCGGCATCCTGTGTATCAAGGCCGCGCTCGAGGCGCGGGGCGAGGGGCATCGCAAGGTCATTCTGGTGCCCGAAAGCGCGCACGGGACAAACCCCGCGACCGCGGCGTTCGCGGGCTTCAGCGTCGAGAACATCCCGGCGACTGCCGAAGGGCGCGTGGATACCGAGGCGCTTAAAAGCCGGCTTGGCCCCGACGTTGCGGGCGTGATGATTACCAACCCGAACACCTGCGGTCTCTTCGAACGCGATCTGAAGATCATCTCGGATGCCGTTCATGAAGCGGGCGGTTACGTCTATTGCGACGGGGCGAACTTCAATGCGATCGTCGGCCGGGTGCGGCCCGGTGACCTCGGCGTCGATGCGATGCACATCAACCTGCACAAGACCTTCTCGACCCCGCATGGCGGCGGCGGGCCGGGGTCGGGGCCGGTGGTGCTGTCGGAAGCGCTGGCGCCGTTCGGCCCGCTGCCCTTCACCGCGCGCCATGCCGACGGGCATATCCAGCTCGTCGAGGAGGAAACGGTGGGCGAGGATCATCCGCGCAGCTTCGGCCGGATGACCGCGTTCCACGGTCAGATGGGCATGTTCACCCGCGCGCTGACCTATATCCTCAGCCACGGTGCGGACGGGCTGGCACAGGTGGCGGGCGATGCGGTGCTCAACGCCAATTACGTGCTGCGACGGCTGGAGGGCGTGCTCGACGCGCCGTTCGCCAAGTCCGGTCACTGCATGCACGAGGCACTGTTCAGCGACGACGGGCTGCCCGCGGGCTTCTCGACGCTCGACATTGCCAAGGGGCTGATCGACGAAGGGTTCCACCCGATGACGGTCTATTTCCCGCTGGTCGTCCACGGCGCGATGCTGGTCGAGCCGACCGAGACCGAGTCGAAGGCCGCGCTCGACCAGTTCATCGGCGCGCTGGGCAGCGTCGCGGAACGGGCCAAGGCGGGCGATGCCAGCCTCAAGGCCGCGCCGCACTACGCCCCGCGCCGCCGCCTTGACGAGACGCTGGCGGCGCGGAAGCCGGTGCTGGTGTGGAAGGAAACGCCGCTCGCCGAAGCGGCGGAGTAAAAGTGAAAGGGGCGGCGCGTCAAAGCCGCCCCTTTTCGATTAGCCGAACAGCTTCGCCGCGGTTTCCGCCACGCGCTTGCCCTGATAGCGGGCGCCGTCGAGTTCGACCGCGCTCGGCTGGCGGCTGCCGTCGCCGTCGGCGAGCGTGGTCGCGCCATAGGGCGAGCCGCCCTTGATCTCGTCCAGCCCCATCTGGCCCTGGAAGCCGTAATCCAGCCCCACCACCGTCATGCCGAAGTGCAGCAGGTTGGTGATGATCGAGAACAGCGTCGTCTCCTGCCCGCCATGCTGGCTGGCGGTTGAGGTAAAGGCCGCGCCGACCTTGCCGTTCAGCGCGCCGCGGAACCACAGGCCGCCCGCCTGGTCGAGGAAGCTGGCAAGCTGGCTCGACACCCGGCCGAAGCGCGTCGGGCTGCCGACGACGATCGCGTCATATTCCGCGAGCTTCTCGACATTGTCGATGACCGGGTGCGTGTGATCGGACTTGAAGCCGGCGGCCTTGGCCACCTCGGCCGGGGCGGTCTCGGGGACGCGCAGGATATCGACCTCGGCACCGGCCGAGCGCGCGCCCTCCGCCACGGCATCGGCCATCTGCGACAGGTGGCCGTAGGAGGAATAATAAAGGACCAGAACCTTTGCCATCGAACGTCTCCTTGAGAATGGGGTGGGAGGAAGGCGGGGGTGTAGGGGAGTACCTTCCTCCCGGGGCGCCCGCCGGGAGGGACGGGCGGGCGCCGAGGGGGTTATTCGCTGTCGACCAGCACCAGCTCGGCCTCTTCGATCGCGCGGATCGTGTAGGTCCGGCCGCCGGTCAGCGCCGCGCCGTCGCGGGCGTCGAACCGCTCGCCATCGACCTCGATCGCGCCGGTCGCAGGAACGAGATAGGCGTGACGGCCCTCGCCCACGACATGCTCGGTGCTCTCGCCGGCCTTCAGCGTCGCGCCCATGACGCGGGCATCGGCGCGGATGGGGAGGGCGTCGGTGTCCTCGGCAAAGCCGCTGGCCAGCGTGACGAACCGGCCCGAACGCTCGCCCTTGGGAAAGGGCTTGGCGCCCCAGCTTGGTGCGCCGCCCTGGCGCTTGGGTTCGATCCAGATCTGGAACAGCGTCGTCGTCTCGGGCTCAAGGTTGTATTCGGCATGGCGCACGCCGGTGCCCGCCGACATCACCTGGACGTCGCCCGCCTGCGTGCGGCCCTGGTTACCCATCGAGTCCTGATGCGTGATCGCGCCCTTCCGGACATAGGTGATGATCTCCATGTCGCGGTGCGGGTGCGGGGGGAAGCCGCTGTTGGCGGCGATCTCGTCGTCGTTCCAGACGCGGATCGCGCCCCAGCCCATGCGAGCCGGATCGTAATAGTTGGCGAACGAGAAGTGATGCCGCGCGTTGAGCCAGCCATGGTCGGCATGGCCGAGCGAAGCGAAGGGGCGTTTGTCGATCATCGGTCGATCTCCTTGGTTGCGTCGGAGATAGGCGATGTGCTTGGCATCGAAAATGGAAACGAGGGAAACGGATCGTTTCACCGATCGCGCGTGATCCGGCCCGTCGCCTCTGTCAGGAAGATCGAATGGCCCGCATCGTCATCACCCGCGCGATCGCGATCGACAGCGACGAGATCGGCGAGCGCTTCACCCGCGCGGGCGGTCCCGGCGGGCAGCACGTCAATACGACCGACAGCGCGGTGCAGCTTCGCTTCGACGTCGGCGCGAGCCCCAACCTGCCCGATCGGGTGAAGGCGCGGCTCGCGGTATTGGCGGGCAGCCGGATGACACAGGACTGCGTGCTGATCCTGCGCGCCGACGCGGCTCGGTCGCAGGAGATGAACCGGCGAGAGGCGCGCGAGCGGCTGGTTGCGCTGATCCGGGAGGCGACAATCGTGCCGAAGGCGCGCCGCCCGACCAAGCCCACGCGCGCCTCCCAGACCCGCCGGGTCGATGCAAAGTCGCGGCGCGGCGCGATCAAGAGCGGACGGGGGCGGGTCAATCCCGACTGACGCACTTGGTAATTGCAGAAACTGCAATCGCGATGTTAGCGTTCGCACTTGCAGCATGGCCTGATGCGCTGCACAAAGAGCGTGCCTTTCAGGCATCCTCTCCTAAAACTTTTCAGGCCGGTCCTCTCGTGGGGCTGGCCTTTCTTTTTGCGCGCAAGGGCGCGGCTATGAAAAGCGCGCCGTGCGGCTAGGCCCGGCGCGCTCGAAATTGTCAGTCTGTGGTCAGCCCACGCGTTCGGTATGCAGTGCCTCGAACCCCTTGATCGACAGCGCAAGGATGCGCTCGGCCACCGCCTCGGGCGGCTTGACACTGGCGGGGTCCTCACCGGGATAGGCGCGGGCGCGCATCTTCGTCCGCGTCGCGCCGGGATCGACGATCGCGGTGCGTACCTTGGTGATGTTCTTCATCTCCTCGCCGTACGCCGACAGGAGCGTCTCGAACGCCGCCTTCGACGCGCCGTACGCGCCCCAATAGGCCCGCGGCGTGCGCCCGACGCTGGAGGTGACGCCGATCACCCGCGCGCCTTCGCTCCGGCGCAGCAGCGGGTCGAACGAGGCGATGAGCGCGGCCTGTGCGCTGACGTTGAGCGTCAGGACCTTGGCCAGTTCCTTCATGTCGATCGCCGGCACGGCGGCTAGGCTGCCCAGCATCGCCGCGTTCAGCACCATGATATCGAGCGCCTGCCACCGCTCCGACACCGCGGTCGCGAGCTTCGCCACGCCATCGGTCTCGGTGAGGTCGAGCGGCGCGATCGTCGCCGATCCGCCCGCAGCGTAGATCGCGTCCTCGACCTCCTCCAGCCCGCCTGCGGTGCGCGCGGTCAGCACGACGTGCGCTCCGGCCCGGCCAAGCGCGATCGCGGTCGCAGCGCCGATCCCGCGCGACGCGCCGGTGACGAGCGCGAGCTTTCCGGCAAGCGGGCTATCGGTCATCATTCTTCCTTTTGGTTGGTCAGCCGACGCGCTCTTCGAGCATCGAGAATTGCTCGACGGTGCCGAGCTCGTCCTGATCGGTCAGGCTGGTCGGATAGTCGCCGGTGAAGCAGGCGTCGCAATGGCTCGGCCGGATGTCGGCGCGCTTCGCTTCGCCCAGCGCCTTGTAGAGGCCATCGATCGACACGAACGCCAGGCTGTCGGCGTGGATGAAGTCGGTCATGCCGCCCACGTCCATCTTAGCGGCGAGCAGCTTGGCGCGCTCGGGCGTGTCGACGCCGTAAAAGCAGCTGTGGCGCGTCGGCGGCGACGCGATGCGCATGTGCACCTCCGCCGCACCCGCCTCCCGCATCATCTGAACGATCTTGAGGCTGGTGGTGCCGCGGACGATCGAATCGTCGATAAGGACGACGCGCTTGCCCTGGATCAGCGCGCGGTTGGCGTTGTGCTTGAGCTTGACACCCAGGTGCCGGACCTTGTCGCCCGGCTGGATGAAGGTGCGCCCGACATAGTGCGAGCGGATGATGCCGAGCTCGAACGGAATGCCCGACTGCTGCGCATAGCCGATCGCGGCGGGGACGCCCGAGTCGGGGACGGGGATGACGAGGTCGGCCTCGACCGGCGCCTCGATCGCGAGCTGCGCGCCGATGTTCTTGCGCACCGAGTAGATCGACTGGTCGTCGACGATCGAGTCCGGGCGGCTGAAATAGACATGCTCGAAGATGCAGGGGCGCGGCGGGACGGGCTTGAACGGCCGGATCGAGCGGACCTTGCCGTCCTGAACGATGACGAGTTCGCCCGGATCGACCGCGCGCTCGAACTCCGCGCCCACCACGTCCAGCGCGACGGTTTCGGAGGCGAAGATCACCGTCTCGCCCAGCCGGCCCATCACCAGCGGCCGGATGCCGAGCGGGTCGCGACAGGCGATCATCCCCTCGGGCGTCATGCAGATCAGCGAATAGGCGCCCTCGATCCGCTTCAGCGCGTCGATGAATTTGTCGAGCAGCGAGCGATAGCTCGACGTGGCGACAAGGTGGATGATGACCTCGGTATCGCTGGTCGACTGGAAGATCGAGCCCGAGCGGACGAGGTCGCGCTTCAGCCGCAGCGCGTTCGAGATGTTGCCATTGTGGGCGATCGCAAACCCGCCGCTGGCGAGGTCGGCATAGAGCGGCTGGACGTTGCGCAGCGCCGTCTCGCCCGTCGTCGAATAGCGGACATGGCCCGCCGCGACGCCGCCCGGCAGCGCGCGGATGATTTCGTCGCGATCGAAATTGCCTGCGACATGGCCCATCGCGCGATGCGTGTGGAACTGCGTGCCGTCGAAGGTCGAAATGCCGGCCGCTTCCTGCCCGCGATGCTGTAGCGCGTGAAGCCCGAGCGCGACGAGCGCGGCGGCGCCCTCTGCGCCCGAAACCCCGAAGATTCCGCACTCTTCGCGCAGATGGTCGTCGTCGAACGGGTGAGTGGTCAGCATGCGCCCGGAGCTTTCCCTTGGGGGATTCGTTGCCGGCCATATAGGGGCGCGCTTCGCCTTTGTCGCCCCATTGTCATACTCGACACCGGGACCCGACCCGGTTTCACCGCGTTCCCAATGCGCAAGGAGATGCACGATGGCGGCGAAGAAGGCGGCGGACCACGGCAATTCGGTCAAGGACGACAAGCTGTACGAGGACCTGCGCCGCGACGGCGCCTCGAAGGAAAAGGCTGCGCGCATCGCCAATGCCAAGGCGGCGGGCACACTGAAGCACCAGTCGACCGAGCTCGAGGACCGCAACAAGGCCGATCTCTATGCGGAGGCGAAGAAGATCGGCATCGAGGGACGGTCGGCGATGACCAAGGCCGAGCTGGTGAAAGCGATTCGAAGCCATTGATATGGCGCGACCTCCGCGGCACCGTGCCGGCCGGAGGTAAGCGATGGCGTGGTTGATGCTGGCACAAGCGATCGTCGCGGCGAGCGGGCCGGTTGCGATCGAAAGCGTCGCACAGGCAAAGGCGATGTCGCCGCAGGCACTGGCCGACATACTGCTCGCGCCGGGGCATCCGCCGGTGGATGTTGCCGACGTCGCGCCGTTGACGATGGAAGCGCCCCCGCCGCCCGGCGCGCCGCCGCAATTTCGGGTTGTCCTTTTCACGACGCCTGTCGATGCGAGGGAACACGGCTATTGCGAGCGGATGCGGATCGACGCTGCCGTGATCGACCTCGGCCGCGCAGCGACCGCAAAGGTGTCGGACGTCAGGTTGCTGCACCGGCTCGACGGTCAGTGCGGTGAAACCGGCAAGCTCGAATTCGGCCGATATGACGGGGCCGCCACGATGGCGGTAATCCGCGATCTTGACAGGCTGCGCGCGGCGTCCCGGCCGTCGATCAGAGTCGATTTCTACGACGAGATGCCGAACGGCACTGTGGATGTTCGCTATCGGGACGGGCTGAGCGCGCTTCGTGCGGTCCGGCTTGATCGGGTGAGTTGGGCCGGGCCGGCTTCGATGGGCGGCAGCCTGCCGGATAAGAAACGCTGGAAATGTGCGCGAGCGAATTGCGAGCAGTTCGGCTTTTATGCCGACGGGATATGGAGCGGCGTCGTCACGCGCGAAGCGGGCAGGATAACGAGTGTGGTGCTGGAGCGAGCGATCCCCGCCCCGTTCTGACCGACTTTGCGCAGGGACGGGGTTCGGCTAAGCGTCCGCCGATGCCCGACCCCCGCGAAACCGGCCAGAGCCTCGATCCGAAATACGACGCCGCCGGCCTCGTCACCGCCGTCGCGACCGATGCTGCCACCGGCGAGGTGCTGATGCTCGCGCACATGAATGCAG
>CAJYLT010000038.1 GCA_913775795.1 uncultured Sphingomonas sp.
ACGCCGCCCGCGCCGCGCTCGAGCGAGTCCGACACGGTGCCCGAGTTCGACAGCGCGGGCAGCTCACGCAGCGCCTCGGTCGGGTCGATGACGCCCTGAGATCGCACGTCGGTCATGTCGATCGTCGAGATGGGCGAGGGTGCGACCGCGTTCGGATCGCGCGCAAGGCGCGTGCCGGTGACGGTGACTTCCGCGTCCTGAGTCGCGGCGTCGGCGGGCGGCAACTGATCCTGGGCATGGGCAGCGGTCGCAGGGACGAGGCCGATCGCAGTGCCGAACGCGAGCCTGAGCGAACCCTTGAGAAGGTTGGAGCGCATTGGTGATCCCCTTTGTCGAGTCGAGAGGTCGCATCGGGGTGCCGTGCGGATGCACGGTTTCCCGAGGGTTCCTCCTGGCTCGGACCAAGGGGATGTCGGACCGGCGGCTTATGGCGCCCGCTCGAACCGCATCCGTTTCGTTCTGCGTTGCAACATAAGATCAGCGATCGGACGGGAGGTCAACGCCGGTCGAAAGGCGGTGCTCAGCGCGGTGGCGAGAGCATGCCCAGGCCGCGCAGCCAGTGCTCCATCAACTCGGGCCAGCGGGCAAGGGCGGGGTCATAGCCGCCGAGACCCGTCCCGTGATCGCCGCGCGCGAAGACGTGGAGTTCGGCCTCGACCCCCTTGGCCTGCAGCGCCTCGTAGAAGCGCAGGCTGCCGGTCGCGGGGACGAGCTTGTCGCCGGTGGTGTGATAGATGAAGGTCGGCGGCATCCGGGCAGTGACGGACTTGAGCGGCAGATACTGGGTGTACTGCTTCGGATCGCACTTCACGCCGGTGAAGTCGCAATATTGCGACCGGCCGTTCGCGCCGATCTGCATTCCCTCGAGCCACGGATAGCCGAGGATGAGGAAGTCGGGACGGCTGTCGGTCCGGTCCACCGCATCGCCGGTGCCCGGCGCGCCGGTCGCGGCGATGGTTGCGCTCAAATGACCGCCGGCGGAGAAGCCGATCATGCCGATCCGCTTCGGGTCGATGCCATATTTGGCCGCGTTGGCCCGGACATAGCGGATCGCGCGGTGGCCGTCGGCGAAGGGGATGGGCAGCCGCGCCTTTGCCCCAACGCGGTATTTGAGGACGAAGGCGGTCACCCCGCGCGAGGCGAACCAGTCGGCCACCTGTCGCCCCTCCAGATTGTCCGCCAGCCCCATGTAACCGCCACCGGGCGCGACGACGATCGCGGTGCCGTTCTCGTGCCCCCGGTGCGGGCGCATGATCGTCAGCGTCGGCGTTTCGTCGGGTCCGTCGCCCCTCGCGCCCGGCGCGCGGCCGGGATAGAGGCGGACGGTTTCGATCCCCAGCATCGGCTCGCCGGGGGCCTCGCCGGTCTGGCGCGCGGGGGCGGCCGACGGGACGAGTGCGAGCGCCAGCAGCGGTGCCAGCCAATGAGTCGATCCGGCCATGCCTGTCCTCCCCGATCTGTCAGGGCATCCTGCCGCGCGGCAATGCTCAGTGTAAAGCGATCGCTTCGCCCGCCGCGAACCCGCTCGCCCACGCCCATTGGAAATTATAGCCGCCGAGCCAGCCGGTCACGTCCACCGCCTCGCCGATCGCATAGAGGCCGGGGGCGCGGCGGGCTTCCATCGTCTTCGAAGACAGCTCGGCGGTGCTGATGCCGCCCACGGTCACCTCGGCCTTGGCGTAGCCATGCGTGCCGTTCGGGTGGAACGCCCAGTTGCCGAGGCGCGCTTCGGCGGCGGCGAGCTTCGCATCGGTGAGATCGGCGAGGGTGCCGGACAGGGCGAGCCGCTCACCGAGGACCGCGGCCAGCCGCTCGGGCAGCGCGGCGCTGAGCGTGCGCGCGATGGTCGTGCGCGGCGCTTCGCGCTTCAGTTGCTTGAGCCAGCCGGGCGTGCGGCCGGGGAGGAAGTCGATCGCGATCGGCTGGCCGTGGCGCCAATAGCTCGATACCTGAAGGATCGCGGGGCCGGACAGGCCGTGATGCGTGAACAGCGCCGCCTCGCGGAACGCGGCCTTACCGGCGCTTGCCACCACCTCGGTCGCGACGCCGGAGAGTTCGCGGAACAGCACCTCGTCGCCGCCGAGCGTCAGGGGGACGAGCGCCGGGCGCGGCTCGACCACCTTGAGGCCGAAGCGGCGGGCGAGATCGTAGGCAAAGCCGGTCGCGCCCATCTTCGGGATCGACGGCCCGCCCGTTGCGATCACGAGCGCCGGCGCGCTGGCGGTGCGGTTGCCGAAGGCGACTCGGTAGCGGCCATCGGCATGATCGATGGCGCTAATCGGCTGGCCGAGCGCAACCTCGACTCCGCCCTTCGCGCCCTCGTCCATCAGCAGGTCGACGATCTGCCGCGCGGAGCCGTCGCAGAAGAGCTGACCGAGCGTCTTTTCGTGCCAGGCGATGCCATAGGCGTCGACCAGCTCGATGAAGTCCGCGGGCGTGTAGCGGGAGAGCGCCGATCGCGCGAAATGCGGGTTGGCGGAGATGAAGCGGTCGGGGACGGTGCCGGTATTGGTGAAGTTGCAGCGCCCGCCGCCGGAGATCAGGATCTTCTTCCCCGGCCGGTCGGCATGGTCGATGACGAGCACGCGGGCGCCGCGCTGGCCCGCGACGCCCGCGCACATCAGGCCGGCGGCGCCTGCCCCCAGCACGATCGCGTCGTAATCTGCCATCTCAGCGCAGCTTGGCGATCAACAGTCCGTCCGCCTTGGCGCGTTCCTTCACCGATTCCTCGCTGCGGGTCAGCGCCTTGGCAATCGCCTTCAGCGCCATCCCCTTCTTGGCGAGAGTATGGAGCTTCTGGATCTCGTCGGCGGTCCAGGGCTGGCGGTGTCGTTCGAAGCGTTCGGCCATGATCCCGTCCTTACGCGCGGCGCTTCAGCCGCACCAGCGCCTCGTCGAGAGCCTGGAGAAAGCGCGAGCGGTCGGTTTTCGAAAAGGGCGCGGGGCCGCCGAGCTGGTCGCCGCCGGCGCGCAGGTCGGCCATGATCGCGCGCACCGCGACTGCCGATCCGATCGAGGCGGCGGTGAACGGCTTGCCGTTGGGCGCGATCACGGTGCCGCCGGCCTTGATGCAGCGGTCGGCGAGCAGGATGTCCGCCGTAATCACGACGGTCGCCGCATCGACCCGCTCGGCGATCCAGTCGTCGGCGGCGTCGAACCCGTCACTGACCACCTCGCGCCCGATCAATTCGTGCGGGGGCACACGGATCGGGCTGTTGCTGACGATCGTGACGGGGACCACGTGGCGGAGCGCCACGCGGTACACCTCGTCCTTCACCGGGCAGGCATCGGCATCGACGAGGATGCGCATGGCTGGCCTCAGCGCGGGCGGCGCGGCTTGTGCGGCGGCCGGGCGCCGGCGGGCTTGGCGCGATAGGGCGGGCGGCCGGCCGGCGCGTTGGCGCGCTCGCCGCGATGGCCGGGCGAGGGGGGCTGGCCCTCGGCGCGCTCGATGCGCACGCCGCTCTCGTCGTCAGCCTGCGGGTCGCCACTGCGCTGGACGGCGCTAGCGAACTTGGCGGCGATGCCGCTCGGCACCTGGAACCAGGTCTCGGTCGGCAGGATGCGGATCGCGCCGATCTCGTTCTTGGTGATGTGGCCGCGGCGGCAGAGCAAGGGCAGGATCCAGCGCGGATCGGCATTGTGGCGGCGGCCGATATCCATGCGGAACCACTGCACGTCGTCGAAGCCGGGGCGGTGATGCGCGGTGGCGGGATCGCGCGGGGCCGCCTCGATCATCTCCTCCGGCGCGGGCAGCTTGGCGCGGACGCTCTGGACGAAGGCGGCGGCGATATCCTCGGCGCTCATCTTTTCGAGAAGCTGCGCGGCGAGCGCGCGGTCGTCCTCGTCCGCCTCGACCGGCGCGAGCAGCGTCGCCAGCATCCGCTCGCAGTCCTTGGCGCGAATGTCGTCGGGGGTCGGCGCGTCCATCCACTCGGCGGCAATGCGCGCGGAACGCAGCATCATGTCGACGCGGCGGCGGCGGGGATAGGGGACGATGAGCACCGCGGTGCCCTTGCGCCCCGCGCGGCCCGTCCGGCCCGAGCGGTGCTGCAGCGTCTCGGCATCGCGCGGCAGTTCGACATGGACGACGAGGCTGAGGCTGGGCAGGTCGATGCCGCGCGCCGCCACGTCGGTCGCGACGCAGACGCGGGCGCGGCCGTCGCGCAGCGCCTGTAGCGCGGCGTTGCGCTCGTTCTGGCTGTGCTCGCCCGACAGCGCGACCGCGGCGAACCCGCGCTCGGTCAGGCTGGCGTGCAGGTGGCGGACATTGTCGCGCGTTGCGCAGAACAGCATCGCCGTCTCCGCCTCGTGCAGGCGGAGCAGGTTGATCGCGGCATGCTCGATATCGGCGGGCGACACGGCGATCGCCTGATATTCGATGTCGCCGTGGCCGCGATCCTCGCCCACGGTCGAAATCCGCTCGGCATCGCGCTGATAGCGGCGCGCGAGCGCGACGATCGACTTGGGCATCGTCGCCGAGAACAGGAGCGTCCGGCGCCCCTCGGGCGTCAGGTCGAGAATCTGCTCGAGATCCTCGCGGAACCCCATGTCGAGCATCTCGTCCGCTTCGTCGAGGACGACGGCGCGCAGCGCCGACAGGTCGAGCGCGCCGCGTTCGAGGTGGTCGCGAAGGCGGCCGGGGGTGCCGACGACGATCTGGACGCCGCGCTGGAGGTTGCGGCGCTCCTTGGCCGCGTCCATCCCGCCGACACAGGTGGCGATGCGGGCGCCCGCCTTCTCATAGAGCCACATCAGCTCGCGGCTGACCTGGATCGCCAGTTCGCGGGTGGGCGCGATGACCAGCGCGAGCGGCGTGTCGCTGCGCGCGAGTGCGCCGTCCTCGAACAATTGCGACGCGATGCCGAGGCCGAAGGCGACGGTCTTGCCCGAGCCCGTCTGGGCCGAGACGACGAGGTCGCGATTAGGATCGGGCTGCGCCAGCACGGCGGACTGGACGGCGGTCAGCGTGTCGTAACCACGCGCGGCGAGCGCTTCCGATAGAAGCGGGGGGAGGGTTTCGATTGTCATGAACGAGGCTTCCATGCGCCTTTGTGCGCTGCAACGCAAGTCTGTAAGCGGTTACAGGCCCAACTGCGCCCGATCCACGGTCGCCGCGACCAGTTCGGCGCGGGCGGCCGAGCGGCGATATTCGGCGTCGAGCTGGCGCAGGCGGGCGTCGGCGGCGCTTTCCTCGCGCAGGTTGACGACGATGAAGTCGCTTGCGCCGAGCTGGAATCGGCGGCGCTCGGCTTCTGCCATGCGGTTGGCGAGTGCGGTTTCGTCGACGGCCAGCGCCAGCAGCCGGTCGGCGGTGGTCGCCTGGATGGCAAGGCCGTTCACCTCGACAAGGATCTGGTCCTCGATCAGCTTGCGTCGCAGGCGCAGCCCGTCCGCTTCGGCGGCGGCCTCGGCGATCCTGCCCCGCGCGGCGCGGCGTTCGAGGGGGAGCGAGAAGCGCAGGCCGACGATCCCCTCCGCCGGCGTCCGCGACGACCCGCCAAGCCCGACCGGCCCCACGTCCTTGGCTGCCTCCGCCCGGATATCCAGCCGCGGGCGTAGGTCGTTCTCGGCAAGCAGGCGCTTCACCTCGACCTGATCCAGCCGGACGAGGATCGCTTCGAGGTCCGGCCGTTCGATCCGCCGGGCGAGGTCGGGGCCGAGGGCGGGGAGGCGCAGTTCCGGGAAGCGATCGGGCAGGCGATCGGCGGCGGGGACCAGCCGCTCGCCATTCTCGTCGCGGAGGTAGAAGGAAAGGGCGTTGGCGGCGGCGGCGAGGTCCTGCTCGGCGCGAACCAGCAGCGTCTGGCGGCGGACGATGTTCTGGCTATTCTCGGTCCCCAGGATCTGCGGCCTCGCGCCAAGGGCGATCAGGCGTTCGATCGACGCCTGCCGCTCGGTCGCGAGGGACAGGAGGTCACGATAGACGCGCACGCGCATCCCCGCCACGACCCAGCTTTGATAGGCGTCGATCGCGCGCCGCTGCACTCCGATCGCCACCATCTCGCGATCGAGCCGCGCCAGGTTGATATCGCCGCCCGCCAGCCCCAGCCGCCCGCGCCGCTCGTCGATCAGCCGGTCGCGCATCAGCGAAAAGACCGCGCCGACCTTGACCTCGCCCAAGCGATTGGTGAACGCCTTGTCCTCGTAGATCGGGAAATCGCCACGCGAGACGCGGTAGCCGCCGAAGAGATAGCCGCCATTGTTGGCGAGCGGGCGCGTCGCCTTCCCCTCGACAACGGTGCCGTCATAGTATCCCACCACCCGCGACTGGGCGTCCCCCTCGAACAACAGGTCGAACGCGCCCTCGGCCGACAGGCGGCGGCCGTCGGCCTGTCGCTCGCGCGTGATCGCCTCCAGGATCGCGGGGGCATGGGTGGCGGAGGAGCGCAGCACCTCGTCCAGCGTCAATTGCTGCGCGGCGGCGGGCGCGGCGACGAAGACCGCCGCGACGATGGCGATCAGGCGGATCATTTCTTCACCTTCACAACCGGATCGGGGCCGGGGCCTTTCGGCTCGTCGGCCGGGCGGCGGAACTCGAGCGGGAAGTCGTTGAGCTGCCGCCAGAGTTCATAGCCGACGCTCACCGTCTCGCCCTGGATCCATCCGCGCACCTTGCCGCCCAGCCGGACGAAGCCGGCGCCGGGCCAGCCGGGCTTGCCGGGCATCGGCTCGACCAGAACGCGGAACAGGCCGGTGGTCTGGGCCGAGGGGTCGATCGAGCGGACGCGGCCGTCGAACATGCCCTGTGCGACGGAGGGCCAGCCGCTGAACTGGATCGCGGGCCATCCCTCGAACGCCAGCCGTACCGGGCGGCCCGGGCGGATGATCGCGATGTCGCGGCCGTCGACCATCAGCTCGACCACCCGCACCGGCGTTTCGGGCGCAAGCGTGGCGAGCGGGTCGCCCGCCGAGACGAGCGTCGCGCCGGCGGCGGCGTTGATCGACTGGATACGCCCGTCGCGCGGCGCGCGGACAAGCTGCGCCGACTGGCGGTTCAGCGTCACGTCGACGCGGGTGAGCTTGGCGCGTGCCTCCGCCAGCTTGGCGCGCTGGTCGGCGACCTTGATCTGCGTCGCTTCATAGTCGCGGCGCGCGGCCAGCCCCTCGGCCAGCAGTTGCGCGGAGCGGCCGACGTCGATCTGCGACACGGCCATCGCCTGCTCCGCGGCGGCAATTTCGGCCAGCACCTGCGCGCGTTCGGCGGCGAGGCGGGCGAGGAGGTCGGGGTCGTTGTCGGTGATCTTCGCGATCGGGTCGCCGCGCTTCACGAGGTCGCCGTCGCGGACGTACCAGCGCTCGACCCGGCCGGGGACGAGCGCGGTCACGTCCTGCACGCGGTCCTCCGGATCGAGCGCGGCGATCTGGCCCGCCCCGGCGGAAGTCTGGACCCAGGGGACGAGGATCAGGATCGCGACCACCGCCGCGATGGTGAAGACCACCAGCCACGCGACGACCCGCGTCACGCGAGGGGGGCGCAGGCTCGCGAGGGTCGGGAAATGGGCGATATGGTCAGGCTGGAAGGGCATCGCTGCCTCCTTCGCTGGCGAGCGCGATCAGTTCGGCCTCGGTGGCGCAGCGGCGCTGCTGCGTGGCACCGATCCAGAGCGCGCCGTCGCGGGCGAGGCCCTGTGGTCGCCGCGTGAACTGAAGCACGGTGGTGTCGCCGCGCAACCGGGCCAGCACCGCATCGACGCGTTCCGGCGGGAGCAGGTCGTAGAGCGGCGAGAGGACGAGGAGCTTCGGGCGGGCGAGCAGCGCGGCGGCGAGTTTCAGCGCCATGAGCTCGCCCACCGACAGCGGCCAACCGGAGGTGGAGATGACGGTCTCGAGCCCCTCGGCCAGACCGCCCAGCCGCTCGGCCAGCCCAACCGTCTCCAGCGCCTCGACCATCCGCGCGGCATCGCCCGAGGCGGCGAGCGTCAGATAGTCGCGGATCGACATTTCGACGAAGCTCGGCCGGTCGAGCACCATCACTTCGGCCCGCAGCCGATAGGTGTCGAGCCCGCCGATATCGCGCCCGCCGATGACGACCAGGCCGCGCGCCGGGCTCTGATGCCGCTTGAAAAGCATCGCCAGCGACCGCTCGACCCCCGGCGCGGCGACGACGGCGAGCTGTTCGCCCGCGGCGACCTCGAAGTCGAAGCGGCGGCCATCATGCTCGACGCGGGCCATGCGGATCGAGCCGTCCGCCGGTGCTTCGCCGTCGACCTTGCCCGCTTCCTGCGGCACGTCCCAGAAGAGCGATAGCTCCTCCAGCCCGGCGGCGAGGTCGTACAGCGCCTCCAGATACGGCCCGAACTGGGCGATGCCGTAGAAGACGCCCGACAGGATGAGCTCGGCGGCGACGAGCTGGCCGATCGAGAGCTGGTTCTGGATGATGAGCCAGCCGCCCAAGGCAAGCAGCGCGGCGCTGGCGATCGCATAGATGAGCAGCAGCGCGCACGTCTGGGCAAAGGTGTAGCGGAAATGGCGGCGGTGCGCGGCGACATAGCCCGCGGTCATCGCCTCCGACCGATCCATCGCGAAGTCGAGGTGGCGGCTGGACTTGTAGAAGCCGTTGGAGCCGCCGACGCTATCGAGCCAGTGCGCGGCGGCGTGCTTGGCATGGCTTCGCGCGACCGCGCTGCGGATCGCGCCTGATGCCCAGAGCTGCCAGACGAGGAACAGCGACAGCGCCAGCACCGTGTTGAAGGCGAGGAAGAAGGGATGATAGAAACTGGTGACGATCAGGCCGACCGCGCCCTGAAGGAAGATGGTGAAGCCGCCGATCAGCAGGCTCGGCAGCGCCTTTTGCACCGTCATCAGGTCGAAATAGCGGTTGAACAGGTCGCCGCGCCGCGCATCGGCGAAAAAGGGGTTCTGCGCATGGACGGCGCGGATCGTGATCTCCGCGACGATCCGCGCGAACAGCCGCCGCTCGAACTGCGCGAGCAGGTGGACGCGGAACGCGGCGAGGACGCCCGCGATGAGGAGGAGCAGGAACAACAGCCCGGCAAGCGTGAACAGCGGCGTCGGCAGCGCGGTGTTCGCGACCGAATTGATGAGCAACTGAACCGAGATCGGCGTCGCCAGCGACAGCAGCGAAATGGCGATGCCATAGACGATCGCCAGCCGCACGAACGCGGCATCGGGGGCCAGCACCAGCCCGATCCACCCTGCAAAGGCCCGGATACCCGGGCGCTGGTCCGCCATTGCCGTTACTCCCTGATCGACCGTCTATCTGCGGACGGCTTTTCATTGGAGCAACAATAGGTAGGCTATGGGGTCGATAGGTTTACCCTATCGCGCAACATCGCGAAGCAATTGCGCAAGCGTGAGAAATGCGGGCGCGCGTCCGGCGCCCGATCGCCACACCAGACCGATCTCTCGATACTGGCGCCCGCCCGCGAACGGCCGGACGATCAGGCCGTCGCCCTCGCGTATTTCCTGGCGGATGTAGAGCCGGGGCAGCAGCGCGAGACCCATGCCCATCCCCGCCATCTGGCGGATCGCGTCGAGGCTGGTCCCCTCGTAATCGCGCAGCACGTGCGCGCCCGCCTGCTCGGCGAGCGCAGCGACCTGCTCGCTCATCCGGTATTGCGGCTGGAGCGTCAGCAGGCCGCGCCCGGCAAGATCCTCGACCGCGATCGCCTCGCGCTTTTTCAGCGGGTCGTCGGCGGCCATGCCGAGGAACAGCGGCTCGCGGAACAGGCGTTCGACGTGCAGGCCGCGGTCGGCGATCGGCAGCTGGACGAGGATCACGTCGTGCGTGCCATCGGCCAGCAGCTCGACCAGACGATTGGGCAGCCCCTCTCGCACATGGACGCGCAGGTCGGGGCTGACCGCGTGCAACTGCGCCACGAGCTGCGGCAGGATGTACGGCCCGAGCGTCGGCGAGACGCCGAGGCGGATCGTGCCCGACAGCGCATCGCCGCGGCGGTCGGCGAGCGCCTCGAACGCGGCGACCTCCGCCAGCACGCGGCGGGCGCCCGCCACCGCCTCTCGCCCCAGCGGCGTCAGGATCGTCTTCGTCGCGCCGCGTTCGACCACGCGGCCGCCGAGCAGTGCCTCGACCAGCTGGATCTGCTGCGAGAAGCTCGGCTGCGACACCCCCGCCGCCGCCGCGCCGCGCGTGAAGCTGCCATGATCGGCGAGCGCGATCAGATAGCGCAGCTGGCGGAGCGTCGGCTGTGTCGTCACTTGGCGGGCAGCGTGACGATACGGCCGGGGGCGTCGCGCAGTTTCAGGTAGATCGTGCCATCGGCCGGGCGCGGCACCTCGATCGCCGCGCCGGTGAAGCCGTCGGGCACCGTGACGGCATCGGCAAAGGCGCCGGTCGGGGCGACCGCCTCGATCAGGAACAGGCCCTCGCCGCGCAGCGTGCAGCGCGCCTTCGCGTCGCATTTCACCGGCTGGAGCGCGGGCAGGCGGACGAGCGTGGCGAGCGGGCGCCAGTCGCTCGCCTCGGTTCCGCGGACGAGGCGGAAGCGGAGCGGACCGAACGCCGAGGGTCCGAGCGCAGCGGGGTCGAGCGCGGCGACGAGCACGTCCTTGCCCTGAAGCTGAAGCTGCGGTCCGGCGACGAGGCGGGCGGTCTGTCCCGCCGGGCCGGCGATCTCGATCGTGTCGGTCGGAGCAAGGTCGCCGTTCGAGGCGCGGACGGCGAAACGGAGCGTTGCGTCGGCGGGAAGCAGCGGCTCGCCCGGTTCGACTGGGGTGAAGGGGGTGGTGCCCTCGACGCGGACGCTGCCCTCGATGATCGCGGCGGCGATGCGCGGCGGGCGGACGGTGACGGGGACGGTCAGCGTGCGCCCGTCACTCAGGATGACGCGCGCGGTCGCATTGCCCGCGGCGGGCGCGGTGCCGGCGCCGCTCAGCGTCAGGCGGTCGGTCTTGGCTTCGCGCGTCAGCGTCAGCGGCGTCGCGCGCAGGTCGCCGATCTCGACGCGCTCGACCAGGTCGAGGCGCTGGCCGGTGAGTTCGGCGGTCGTGTCGCCGGCATGGACGTTGACGGCTTCGATCCGGCTTGCCTCGCGATAGGCGCGCAGGGTGAGCGTCGTCGGTTTCGCCGTGCCGGTTTCGTGCAGCTCGATCGATACGCGGCCGGCCTTCGCATCGGCCAGCGGGAGCGTGAGCGCGAGGCGGCCGTCACCCTGCGGCTTGAACGCGACGTCGCGGGCGGGTCCGTCGCCGATGCGCATCGTCGCGCCGGTGATGCAGGCGGGGGCCGCGCCGCGCAGTTCGAGCGTGTTGTCGCGGCCGACGACCAGCGTCGCATCTTCGGGCGCGGTCCAGCCCTTGCCGTCGGGGAATTGCAGGCGGAAGGTGGGGCCGGTCAGCGCCTCGAAGCCCCAGCGCCCCTCGATGCGGCCGTCGACCGTGCCGGTGCCGGTCAGCGGGAACGTGACGACATAGCCGCCCCGATCGGCGCGCGGGCGCAACGCCGCGCGCTGGCCGACGACGACCAGCGCCATCTCGCGCGCGAAGTCGGTCGAGTAGATGAGCGGCGCGCCCTCGACGGGGAGTGTCAGTGCCGGATCGGCGCCGCAGAGCGGGGCGTCGCTGGTCGCGCGAAGTCGCGGCGGGCTGTCGCCGCCGATCGCGGGCATCGGTGCGACGATCACCGAGCGCGGCTTGGCGAAGGAGGGCGCGGTGTCGAGAAGGAGCGACAGGCGATCCCCGCCGCGCAGGCCCAGCGCGGGCAGGTAGCGGAACTGCGGGTTGCTGAACGCGCCGAACAATCGCGCGATGTCGCGCACGACCGCGATATACTGGCTGTAATAGCCGAACCCCGCCTCCCGCGTGTAGCTCAATTGCAGCGCGAGGTTGGTGGGGGCGCCGGCGATCGTCTCGGCCAGCGAGCTGCTGTGCACGTCGGTCAGCACCAGCGACTCGCGGTTCTCGAGCAGGCAGGCGACCTGATAATCGACCACCTTGTCGAGGCACTCGGCGTTGAGCTTGATCGCCAGACTCTTCGCCAGCGTGGGGGCGACGCGCTTCAGGTGCGCGGGGTCGTCATCCTCCTCGCTCCGAATCGCCGCGACGAAGGCGTTGAGGCGCGAGCGGTCGAGTGAGGCGCGGTTGATGGCCTGGGTCGCGCGGACGAACTCGCCGGGCTTGCCGCGCACGGCGCTGGCGATGGTGCCCTCCGCACTGCCGGTTTCGGGGACGAGGAAGACGGCGAGCTGGCGGGCGCCCGCGGGGACGGTCAGCGTGAGGACGCGGTCCTTTTCCTTCGTCTTCCACGTCTCGGCCGAGCGGATCCAGTCGCGCGGGGGCGGATTGGTCGCGCCGCTCAGAAAGGCGGAGACGAGGATGAAGCGTGCGCGCTGGTCGGCGGGTAGGTCGGCCTCGATGCGGATCGTGTCGCCCGCGGCAAGCTCCGGCACCTGGGCGATCGGCAGCGTCGCGGTGCCGCGGGTGACGCGGATGCGCAGGTCGGGGCCGGCAAGGTCGAACGGCGCGGGATCGGCGGCGCGGACCGCGCCCGGCGCGGCGGCGAGCAGCAGCGCGGGCAGAGCAAGGCGGCGCAGGCGGGGAAGCGAAGTCATGCGGTCCCTTAAGACCCTGCCCGGCGAGCGGTTTCAACCCACCAGGGTTGGGGCCTCCCCGCGCAGCGCGACCGATGCGCGCCGCGCGGGGAAGGATCAGGCGACCTCGGGCAGCTTTTCGAGATGCTTTTCGAGGGTGATGGGATAGTCGCGCACGCGCACGCCGGTGGCGTTGTAGATCGCGTTTGCGACCGCGCCGCCGACGCCGCACAGGCCCAGCTCGCCGATCCCCTTGGCCTTCATCGGGTTCGCCTTGTCGTCCGCTTCGTCGAGGAAGATCACGTCCTGATGCGGGATGTCGGCGTGCACCGGCACTTCGTAGCTGGCGAGGTCGTGGTTGACGAACATGCCGAACCGCTTGTCGACGGCCAGTTCCTCCATCAGCGTCGAGCCGACACCCATCGTCATCGCGCCGATCACCTGGCTGCGTGCGGAGACGGGGTTGATGATCCGCCCCGCCGCGCACACCGCCAGCATCCGGCGGACGCGAACGACGCCGGTGAAGCTATCGACGCCCACCTCGACGAAATGCGCGCCGAAGGTCGAGATCTGGTAGGTCTTGTCGAGGCCGGCGAACTCGATCTTGTCCTCGCCCACCAGTTCGCCGCCGCGGCCGGCGTCCTTCAGGCTCGCCGAGCGGTTACCGCTCGTCACCTTGCCGTCCTTGAAGGTCACGTCGGCCGAGTTATAGCCTAGCCGCTGCGCCACCGCCTCGCGCAGCTTGACGCAGGCGGCATAGACGCCCGCGGTCGCGTTGGCGGCGCCGAACTGGCCGCCCGAACCGGCGGACACGGGGAAGCTGGAATCGCCCAGCTTCACCACCACCTGCTCGGCCGGCACGCCCAGCATCTCGCCCGCGGTCTGGGCGATGATCGTGTAGCTGCCGGTGCCGATGTCGGTCATGTCGGTTTCGACCGTCACGACGCCGTCGGGGCCGAGCCGCACGCGCGCGCCCGAGGTCATGTTCATGTGGTTGCGAAAGGCAGAGGCGACGCCCATGCCGACCAGCCACTTGCCGTCGCGGACCGAGCCGGGCTTGGCCTGTCGCTTCGACCAGCCGAATTTCTCGGCGCCGGTTTCGAGGCAACGGACGAGCTGGCGCTGCGAGAACTTGCGGTCGGGCTTGGCGGGGTCGACCTGCGTATCGTTCTTGATGCGGAAGGCGACGGGATCCATGCCGAGCTTCTCGGCCATCTCGTCCATCGCCGCCTCCAGCGCCATCATGCCCGGCGCCTCGCCGGGCGCGCGCATTGCGTTCCCTTCCGGCAGGTCGAGTTCGGCGAGGCGCATCGCGACGAGGCGGTTGGCCCCGGCATAGAGGAGCTTGGTCTGCGCCGCCGCGATCTCGGGCGAGCCGCCGGGCTGGTCGCCCGAACCGCTTTCATGCGCGATCGCGGTGATCGTGCCGTCCTTCGTCGCGCCGATGCGGATGCGCTGGTGCGTCGCGGGACGGTGCGTGGCGTTGTTCGCCATGAACGGCCGCGCGAGCGCGACCTTCACCGGCCGCTTCGCCGCACGCGCGCCGAGCGCGGCCATCACCGCATCGGTGCGCAGGAACAGCTTGCCGCCGAAACCGCCGCCGACATAGGGCGACATCAGCCGCACCTTCTCCTTGGGCATCCCCAGCGTCTTGGCGAGGTCGCCGTGACCCCAGGCGATCATCTGGTTCGAGGTCCAGACCTTGACGCTGTCGCCCTCCCACACCGCCATCGAGGCGAAGGGCTCCATCATCGCGTGGCTGTGATCGGGGGTCGTGTATTCGACGTCGATCTTGACCGGCGCGTCGCCGAACGCCTTTTCGAAGTCGCCGACGCGGTCCTCCTTCGCCTCGTTCCCGCTGTCGCCGCCGCCGGCGAGCTTGGCGGTCTTGAGCCCCTCGGCCAGGTCGAAGCGGCCCTTCGCGCGCGAATAATCGACCTTGAGCAGGCCGGCGGCGGCGCGCGCCTGCTCAAAGGTTTCGGCGACGACGATCGCGATCGCCTGATGATAATGGTCGACCTCCGGCCCGCCGAGCAGCTTCACGGTGTTGAAATTGCCCTTGCCGAGCTTTCCGGCATCGGCGGCGGTGACGACCGCGATGACGCCCGGCGCGGCCTTGGCGGCGCTGGTGTCAAGGTTGGTGATCCGCCCCTTGGCGATCGCCGAGCCCACGACATAGCCGTAGGCGGGGTTTTCGACCTCCTTGTGATGCTCATAGGCATAGGGGGCGAGGCCCGTCACCTTGAGCGGGCCGTCGATGCGGGTGTGGGGGCGGCCGACGACGGCCTTGTTGTCGATCGGATTGGCGCCGGCCGGCGTGTCGAACTTCATCGGATCAACCCTTTGCTTCGGCGAGGACGGAGGCCAGCGCGCGCGTGGCGAGCGGCAGCTTGAAGGCGTTGTCCTTCGTGGGGGTCGCGCCCTGGAAGGCGCGGGCAGTGACGGCGGCGGCGCCCTTGGGCAGCAGCGCCTCGGCTTCCTCGACGCGCCAAGGACGCGGGGCGACGCCGCCGAACGCGACGCGGCCGGTCCCGTCAGGCTGGATCACCGCCGCGACCGAGACGAGCGCATAGGCATAGGACGCGCGGTCGCGGACCTTTTCATAGAAATGCCGGCCACCCAGCGGGCGGGGCAGCGTCACCGCGGTGATGAGCTCACCGGGTTTCAGTACCGTGTCCTGCTCGGGCTTGTCACCCCACAGCCGGTGAAAGTCGGCGATCGGGATCGAGCGGCGCTGCCCCTCGGCATCGATCGTCTCCACCACCGCGTCGAGCACGCGCATCGCCACCGCCATGTCGCCGGGGAAGGTGGCGATGCACTGGTCGCTGACACCGATCACGCCAAGCTGGCGCGAATAGCCGCCGATCGCCGCGCAACCGGAGCCGGGCTTGCGCTTGTTGCAGGCCATGTTGGTGTCGTAGAAATAGGAACACCGCGTCCGCTGAAGCAGGTTGCCCGCGGTCGACGCCTTGTTGCGAAGCTGGCCCGACGCGCCTGCGACGATCGCACGGGTCAGCACGGCATAGTCGCGGCGCACCCGCTCGTCGGCGGCAAGGTCGGTGTTGGTGACGAGCGCGCCGATGCGCAGCCCGCCCTCCTTTGTCGCCTCGATCTTGTCGAAGCCCAGGTCCTGCACGTCGACGAGGTGGGTGGGCGTCTCCACCTCGATCTTCATCAGGTCGAGGAGGTTGGTGCCGCCGGCGATGAACTTGGCACCGGGGCGGCCGGCCACGGCGCGGGCCGCGGCGACGGGGTCCTTGGCGCGTTCGTAGGTGAAAGCCTTCATGACCGTGCTCCCGCGACTTCCGCCATGGCGTCGGCGATGTTCGAATACGCACCGCAGCGACAGATGTTGCCGCTCATCCGCTCCCGCATTTCCGCGCTGTTGGCGGCGGGTGCGGCGGTGAGGTCGGCCTGCGCGTGGCTGGGCACGCCGCGCTTGATCTCGTCGAGGACGGCGACCGCAGAGCAGATCTGGCCCGGCGTGCAATAGCCGCACTGATAGCCGTCATGCTTGATGAAGGCCGCCTGCATCGGGTGCAGCTTGTCGGGGGTGCCCAGACCCTCGATCGTCGTCACCTCGTCGCCCTCATGCATCACCGCGAGGCTGAGGCAGGAATTGATCCGCTTGCCGTTCACCATGACGGTGCAGGCACCGCACTGGCCGTGGTCGCACCCCTTCTTGGTGCCGGTGAGCTTGAGATGCTCGCGCAGCGCGTCGAGCAGCGTCGTGCGCGGATCGAGCTTCAACTCGCGCGGCTTGCCGTTGACCTTCATCTTTACCGGCAGGCTGACCGGGGCAGGGCTGGGCGACGTGCCCTGCGCCACCAGCGGCGCGGTGCCGGCAGCAGCGGCAGTCGCGGCGGAGCCCATCAGGACCCCCCGACGGGACAGTTCAACCCCGGAAGCGGGGGCAGCATTTGCAGACATTCTCGACCCTTTTTTGATCGTGGGGCTACGCCGACGGCACGCTCACTCGGGGGGATAACGCATGATACGAAAAAAGGCGCAATCGGACGTGACATTCATGGCCCAAGGGCCGTGTGTCAGGTGATGGCGATAGGATCGAGGGCGAAAGCCTCACGCTCGGCCAGCCCCTCGATCCGGGACAGATAGGTCTGGAAATGCGGGGTCGCCCGGTGCGCGGCGACCGCATCGGCATCGGCGTACAACTCGTCGAGGACGAAGCGGCCGGGTGTCGCCGGATCGGTCCACAGGTCGTAGCGGTAGTTGCCGGGCTCGGCGCGCGACGGGGCGAGCATCGTATCCAGCAGCGCGCGAAGCTCGGTTTCCCGACCGGGCAGGGCGGTGAGGACGGCGACGATCTTGACGGGGGTAGGCATGGGTCCGCTCCAGTGAACGGCGGGGCGCCGGTCGGACGCCCCGCCGATGGTCGTCATCCGCGTGCGCCGAGCGCCTCGACGAATGCCTTGGCCAGCGGCTTGTCAGACGCGGGGTTCTGGCCGGTGATGAGTTCGCGATCGGTGACGACGAAGGGGGCGAAGTTCTCGACCCCGTTCTCAACGGTGCCGCCCGCGGCGGTGAGGGCGCGCGGCATGTCGAAATAGAGCTTGGCCTTCAGGATATGCTCCTCGGCCACCTTTTCCTCATTCGCCGAGAAGATCGTCATGCGATAGCCGCGATAGGGCCAGTCGCCCGCCGCTTCGCTCGCCTTGGCATCGTCGCCCGCGACCATCGCCGCGCGGAACGCCTTGGGATCGGCGGCGGCGGCGGCCAGCGCGATCGGGCCGTGGCAGAGGAGCGCGGTCGGCTTCCCCTCGGCATGGAAATGCGCGAGCGCGCGACCCACCGTCTCGGCCGGCATCAGGTCGGTGATCGGCGCATGGCCGCCGGGCACGAACACGCCGGCAAAACCGTCGAGGCCGGCATCGACCACGTCCGACAGCTTCTTCGGCGCGTTCATCGCGGGCGAATTGGCGTAATAGTCGCGCGCCTCCTGAAGCGCCCTTTCGTCGCCGCCGAAATGTTCCGCGGCGTCGGAGACGGGGTCGATCGTCGGCTTCGCGCCCGTCGGCGTCGCAAGGACGATCTCGTAACCCGCCGCCTCGATCGCCATTGCGGGCACGACGGTTTCGTTGAGATACTGCCCGGTCTCGACCGTGCCGCCGCCCTGCACCTCGAGCGTGGTCGCGTTCGAGCCGATCACCAGCACCTTGCCCTTGCTCATCGAAAGCCTCCTGTCAGTTGATCTAAAGATGCGCGAATATGGGACCGCGCCGCGTGGTTTCGAGGCCGGTCGCTCAGGCGGCGCAATCGTTCGCGGCGACGTGCGCCGCGATCTCGCCCGCGGTGGTCCACCAGACGCGCGGATCGTCCGCCTCTCGCAGCCGGGTCAGCACGCGGGCAAGCGCGGGGACGCGGTGCGCCTGGCCCATGATATAGGGATGGAGCGCGATGCCGAGCACGACAGGGCGGCGGTCGCATTCGGACAGCAATTGCTCGACCGCGGCGTCGATCATCGCGGCAAAGGTCTCCGCCTCCTGCTTGCGGCCGATGATCGCGGGGATGTCGTTGATCTCCTGCGAATAGGGGACCGAGAGAAGGTCGCCATGCGCGGTCGAGAGGCGAACCGGCTGGTCGTCATGCGCCCAGTCAAGGACGTAGCGATAGCCGGCCTCGGCCAAGAGGTCGGGGGTGTCGGCGCTTTCCGAAATCCACGGACCGAGCCAGCCGGTGGGCCGCACACCGAGCGCCGCGAGCCGGTCAGTCACGTCGGCGATCAGCCGCGCCTCGTCCGCGCGGTCGAGCTCGCCCTGCGCCTCGGCATTGGTGGCGCCGTGGGCGGCGATTTCGTCCCCGCGGTCGCGGCACGCTTCGGCCAGGCCCGGGCATTGGTCGAGCACATCGGCGTTGAGGAGCGCGGTGGTGCGGAGCTCCAGCCGATCGAACAGGTCGAACAACCGCCAGACGCCGATGCGATTGCCATAGTCGCGCCAGGCATAGTTCATCACGTCGGGCTGCGTTTTGGCCGGCGCGAGTTGGGCGCCGTGGCCATCGCCGAAGCGGAATACCTCGTGATTGACGCCGAGATAAAGCGCGAGCCGCTTGCCGCCGGGCCAGTCATAGACGGGGCGGTCGGTGATCGGGCGATAGGGATAACGGCCGTGCGAAGATGACATGCGGGGCGAACGCAGGGCCCGCCGATATTATCCCGCCGCGCGCATCCGTTCGTCGTCGCGGCGCGCCGAACGGCGCAGTGCTGCAGCGAGCTCGACGGGCGGGCTGGGCTTGGGACAAACGGTCGCGGCCGGATAACGGCGGCGCATCTCGCCCTCGTCGGCATGGCCCGAATGGAAGATGATGGGGACACCCGCGGCGTCGAGCTGATCGGCGGCGGGAAAGACCGTCGCGTCGGCTAGGCGCACGTCGAGCACCGCGGCGGCGAACTTCGCCTGATGCCGCGCGATCGCTTCCTGCGCCTCGGCCAGCGTGGTGTAGGGGCCGTCGACGTGGAAGCCCTCACCCTCGATCGTCGCCTGGAGATCGAGGGCGATGAACAGTTCGTCTTCGACAAGCAGGACAGTGTCAGTCACCCGCCAGCACGCTTTCGGGCAGGCTGACTTCGATCCAGAAGGCACCGTCGTCGGTGCCCGTCGTCATGTTTCCACGCAGTTGTCGCACGCTCGTTTCCACCAGGATCGATCCGAACCCCCGCTGGGCCGTCGCGGCATCAAACCGACTGACGCCTTCCTCGTTCCACCGAAGCGTGATTCCGCCGGCCTGTGGCTTCCATGCAATGGTGAGCGAGCCGGCGTGATCGGTACCGAGGACGCCGTACTTGACCGCATTGGTCGCCCATTCGTGGAGGATGAGCGCCAGCGGCGACAGACCGCCGCGGTCGAGCGCTACCGGCGGCCCCTCGATGCGGACGGTCGCATGGTCGCGGTACGGGGCCAGCGTTGCCTCGACGATTTCGCCGAGGCTCACCGCCTGCGGCTCACCCGCGGGGGACGCGAGCGAGTGCGCGCGGCCGAGCGCGGCGATGCGCGTGCGCAGGTCGTCGGCGAAATGGCGGACGTCGGTCTCGACGCGGGCGGCGACCGAGATCATGCCGGCAATGACCGCGAACAGGTTCTTCACCCGGTGGTTCATCTCGCGCAGCATCAGGTCGCGCGTCTCGGCGAGCGCATATTCCGGCGTCACGTCGATCGACACGCCGATCAGGCGCGGCGGCACGCTGCCCGCGACGATCCGGCCGAAGCCCTTGACCCAGCGGACCTGTCCGTCGCCCTGCCGGACGCGGAAGGTCGCCTCGAAATCCGCATGGCTGCCCACCGCCCGGTCGATCGCGGCGCGCACGGCATCGCGGTCGTCCGGCTCGATCTGTTCCATCAGCGGGTCGATGTGGCCGGCGTCGCCGGCGTCGACCTCGAACAGGCGTTGCTCGATCCCGTCGAGCACCGTTTCGCCCGTCTCCGGGCAATATTCCCAGACGCCGATCCCCGCGGCCTTGATCGCAAGGTCCAGCCGCTCGCGCTCGCCCGCAAGCTGCCGCTCGAGCGACAGCGCGTCGGTGATGTCGGTGAGGACGAGCGAGGCACCCGCCACCTCGCCATTCTGCGTGCGATAGGGGAGGACGCGCATCGAGAAGACGTGGTTGCCGTCGCGCGTCGTCACGCGCCGCTGCGTCGCGGGGGCGCCGCCGGCGACGGCGCTGGCGTCGTCCAGATGCTCGTGGCCCAACAGGCGGCTGGCCACGTCGGTCAGCGGTCGGCCGCGGTCGGCGGGCTTCAGTGGGAAGATCGCCGTCGCCGCCTCGGTATAGTTCCGCACGTTGAGGTCGGCGTCGAGCACGACGACGGCGAGATCGGTCGAGGCGTAGAAGTTGCGCAGGTCCGAATTGGCGACGGTAAGCTGATCGACCTTGCTCTTCAGCTCGTCGTTGACGGTCGACAGCTCCTCGTTCGTCGACTGAAGCTCCTCGTTCATCGACATCATTTCTTCGTTGGAGCTCTTCAGCTCCTCGTTCGCGGTCTCCAGCTCCTCGATCGCGGAGCGCAGCCGATGGCGCGTCAGGCGCAGCTCGTCCTCCAGCGCCTCCATATGGTCGTCGCTGCTCTCGAGGTCGTGCAGCTCGCTCTGGTCGGCGGGCCGGAAGGGGCCGCTGTCGCGGAACACGAACAGGAGCGTGCCGTCGCCCAGCGGATCACAGATGATCTCGGTCGGCTGGACGCCATAGTCGCCCTCGATCGCGACGTCGCGTGCGACGACGCGGCGACGCTCGTCGCGCGCCTGGCGCAGGAGCGGGCCGATAACGGTGCGCAGGCCCGCCCGAGCGAGGTTGACCGCGCTGCTGCCGCCGGTGCGCGTCACCGGAAACTCGAAATAGCGCGACAGCTTGCCATAGGCGGCGACGATGCCGCCGTCCTGATCGACGATCAGGCTGGGCGGCGCATAGCGCTCCATCACCCGGCGGACCGCCACCGCTTCGTTCGCGAGCGTCGCGGGGCTGTTGCCGATCTCTCGGTCTCGCCGCAGGGCGGGCGTACGGCCGTTGCCCGGCAGGTCGATCGGATAGCTCGGCGCGCCCGGCCCGCGCTCGAAGATGCGGGCTTGCTGATCAACCGCCTCGAACAGATGGTCGAACCGGCCGACGCTTTCCGATGGGCCGAGGAACAGGAAGCCGCCGGGACGCAGCGCATAGTGAAAGAGCGGCAGGACCGCCTGTTGCAGCCGGTCGTCGAAATAGATGAGGAGGTTGCGGCAGGACACCAGGTCGATGCGCGAGAAGGGCGGATCCTTGACGAGGCTGTGGCTGGAAAAGCGGATCAGGTCACGGATTTGCGCGGTGATCTGGAACCGCTCGGCATGGGGGATGGTGTAGCGTTCGCGAAGGTCGAGCGGCAGGTCGGCGAGTGCAGAGGCGGGGTAGGTGCCCTCGCGCGCGATCGCCAGCATCTGTTCGTCGATGTCGGTGGCGAAGATCTGGACCGCCAGCGGCTGGTTCGTCCGGCGCGCGGCCTCGGCGAACAGCATCGCGATCGTGTAGGCCTCCTCGCCGCTCGAGCAGCCGGGGACCCAGATGCGCAGGTCCTCGTCGCCGGGGCGCCCCGCCAGCAGCGGCTCAACGACGCGGGTGCGCAGCGCTTCGAACGCGTCGGCATCGCGGAAGAAGCGGGTGACGTTGATGAGGAGGTCGCGGAACAGCGCCTCGCATTCCTCGGCATCGGTCTTGATCCGCGCGAGATAGGCGCGCCCGGTGTCGAGGCCGAGGACATGCATCCGCCGCTCGACCCGGCGAACGAGCGTCGAGCGCTTGTAGCCGGAGAAATCGTGACCGACCGCGGTGCGCAGCGTCTTGCACAGATCGTCGATATGGTCGGCGACGACATCCGCCTCGTCGTCGATCGGATCGCGGCGGCGCGCGAAGAAGCCTTGGAGACAGGCGAGGATCTCGCCTGCGGGCTTCACGAAGTCGATGAGGCCGGTACCCACCGCCGACAGCGGCATCCCGTCGTACCGCGCACTTTCGGGCTGCTGGACGACGCAGACGCCGCCATTTTCCTTGATCGCGCGCAGCCCCGTGGTGCCGTCCGCGCCGGTACCCGACAGGATGACGCAAGCGGCGTTCGCCTGCTGGTCAGCGGCGAGCGAGACGAAGAAGTCGTCGATCGGTCGCCGCAGTCCGCGCGGTTGCTGGAAATCGGTGAGTTCGAGGACGCCCTTGTCGATCGCGAGACCGCGACCCGGCGGGATGATGTAAACGGTATCGGGCTCGATCCGCTCGCCGCCCGCGCTTTGCAGCACGGCGAGGCCGGTGTTCCGATCGAGCAGCTGCGCCATCATCGATTCGTGATTGGGATCGAGATGCTGGACCACGACGAAGGCGAGGCCGGTCGGCAGGCGCGCGGGCGCCAGCATCTCGCGCAAGGCCTCCAGCCCGCCGGCGGAGGCGCCGATGCCGACGATCGGAACGGTAGCGGCGCTGTCGCCCTCCGCCCGGTTATGCATGATCGGCCCGATTGAGATCGTCGAGCATGATCTTTGCCTGCGCGACGGTCGCGGCGGTATTGGCGATGGCGAGCAGCGTCCCCTCGACCACGATACCGGCATCACCCGCGATCGGCGCGAGCCGGCCGAGCGTCGCTGCCAGTTGCACATCGTAATCGGCGAGCAGGTCGGGCTGCGACCGGCTGACGTCGAACTGCGACGCGAACATGAAGCGTACCGTCCCGTCGGTGCCGCGCAGCCGCGACATGTAGAGGAGGTTGACGAAGGGCGTGCCGTCCTTGCGAAAGTTGACGATCGGCGTGCGGACATTGGCCTGTCGCGGCTGGGCCAGGAACTCGCGCAGCCGCGCGCGCGCCGCCTCATTGGTGGCCTGGCGCTGGAGCATCCGGCAATTGCGGCCGAGCACGTCATCCGCGTCATAGCCCGTCAGCGCGCAAAAGGCCGGGTTGACGAACAGGAGCGGGTTGTCGGCATCGGCCGACGCGATCGCCAATGCGACGCGGGAGTCCCGGAGATAGCTGGACAGCGCCTCGGGTAGATGGGTTTCCAAACGCTGGACCACTTTCGAACGACGAACCGAAACATCGTTCGATAACAGCCCGGCGGGGATACACAATCGGCGAAAGCGTGCGCTCGCGCACCGTCGATGGTGCGGTTCGGGCCGCGGGCGCCGGTTGCGCTCAGGCCAGAGCGGCGGCAAGCAGTTCCTTGAGCGGCATCGCCGTGTCGGCGAGCGCGGCGGGATCGGGCCGCGCGCCTGCCTCGATCAGCTTGCGGCCCTGGACATAATCCTTGACGCTGTTGACCGCGTCGATCGCGATGATCCGCCCGTCCTTCAGATATGCGACGGCGAAGGATCGCGTCGCCGGATCGCCGCGCAGGACGGTGCGGTCGTGGCCCACCGACAGCCCGGCGGTCTGGAGCTTCAGGTCGTACTGGTTCGACCAGAACCAGGGGAAGGCGGCATATGGCTGCGCATCACCGGTGATCGCGCGCGCGACGCAGGTCGCCTGGTCGTTGGCGTTCTGGACCGACTCGACGCGCATGCGGATGCCGCCGGCATGGTCGCTCTCGAACGCCGCGCAGTCGCCGATCGCATAGATGCCGGGCAGGGAGGTGCGGCAATGCTCGTCCACATCGACGCCGTTGCCGCCCGCCGCGCCCGCCGCCAGCAGCGGCTCGACCGCGGGGACAATGCCAATACCGACGATCACCGCGTCGGCGGGCAGGATGCTGCCGTCGGCCAGCTTCACGCCATCGACGCGGCCCGTGCCGACGAGGCAGTCGACCGCGACCCCGGTGCGCAGGTCGACGCCGTGCGCGCGATGCTCCGCCTCGTAGAATGCCGAGAGCTCCGGGCCGGCGACGCGAGCGAGGACGCGCGGCAGCGCCTCCAGCAGCGTCACCCGGCAGCCGAGCTTGGTCAGCACCGCGGCTGCCTCCAGCCCGATATAGCCGCCGCCGATCACGACGATGCCCCGCGCGCCGCCGTCGATCTCGCCCATCAGTTGGTCGCAATCGGCGCGGGTGCGAATGGCGTGAACCCCCGCCAGCGCCGCGCCCGAACAGGTCAGCCGCCGCGGCTCGCCGCCAGTCGCCCAGACGAGCGTGCCGTAACCCACCGACCGCCCGTCCGACAGTGCCACGCGCTTCGCGGCGGGATCGACCGCGGTCACCGCGACGCCGAGCTGCATCTCCACCGCCTTGTCCACCCAGAAGGCGGCGGGGCGGATGTAGAGCCGCTCGAACGGCTTCTCGCGCGCGAAATACTCCTTCGACAGCGGCGGGCGTTCGTATGGCAGTTCGGGCTCGCGCCCGATCATCGCGATCGATCCCGTGAACCCCTGCTGCCTCAGCGCGATCGCGCATTGTGCGCCGCCATGGCCCGCGCCGACGATGACCACGTCATAAGCGATATCGGTCGTCTGCATCGCTCAATCCGTACGCGTTTCGCCCACGATTGCCAGCACCTCGCGCGCGAGGTCGGCGCGGCAGATGAGCAGGTCGGGCAGGTACACGTCTTCGCGATTGTAGCGGAGCGGGGTGCCGTCGATCCGCGAGCAGTGGAGGCCGTGGGCGAGCGCGACGGCGACTGGGGCCATCGAGTCCCACTCATACTGGCCGCCGGTGTGGAGGTAGATGTCGGCCTCGCCGCGGACGACTGCCATCGCCTTTGCCCCCGCCGATCCCATCGGGATCAGCGCGGCGCCGAGCCGTTCGGCGACGGCGACGGCCTCCGGGGCGGGGCGGGTGCGGCTGACAACCATGCGCAGGGGATCGGCTGGCGGAGGGAGCGGTTCGGCACGGTCGGAGCGGAGGACCACGCCCGCATCGGGCAGCGCCACCGCGCCGACTACCGGCTCGCCGTCGATGGCAAGGCCGACATGGA